>NZ_SOFX01000044.1:0-81308 GCF_004402745.1 Cryobacterium sp. TMN-39-2 | reverse complement strand
CCACCCTGCCGGGCGCGGGCGGCGCGGAGCCGAGCAGCTGGGGCGTCTTCGCGGCGGAGGGCCCCGGCCTGCGGGTCGGCGCCACCCGCAGCCCGGGAGGCTGGCAGCTGAGCGGCCGGAAGCCCTGGTGCTCGCTGGCCGGCTCGCTCAGCCACGCGCTCGTGACCGCGCACACCACGCCGGACGGTGAGCAGCCGGCCCGTCGGCGGCTCTTCGCCGTGGACCTGGCAGATGCCGGCGTCGCGGTGCAGGAGGACGCCTGGTTCGCGACCGGACTCAGCCAGGTGCCCAGCGGTCCGGTGGACTTCACCGGTGTCCCGGCGGTGCCCGTCGGTGACGACGGCTGGTACCTCACTCGGCCGGGTTTCAGTTGGGGCGGCATTCAGGTGGCCGCTTGCTGGTGGGGCGGCGCCGTTGGCGTGGCCCGGCAGCTGCGGCAGGCGGCAGAGCGGCGTGAACCCGACCAGATCCTGCTGTCCCAGCTGGGCGCCGTGGACCTGGCCCTGATGGGCGCGGGCGCGGCGCTGGCTGACGCGGCCGCGGCGATCGATCGGGGTGAGGCAGAAGGCACGGCCGGCGGGCTGCTCGCCGCCCGGGTGCGCGGCCTCGTCGCGCGTACCGTGGACGAGGTGCTCGGCAGGGTCGGGCACGCGCTCGGCCCGGCCCCGCTCGCCCTGGATGCCCGGCACGCCCGCCGGGTGGCCGATCTCACTCTGTACGTTCGCCAGCACCACGCGGAGCGAGACGATGCGGCGTTAGGCCGCCGGCTGCTCGCGGAGGAGGCGGCCTCGTGGTGAGCTTCACGCACGACACCGGCGGCACCAGTGAACGGCGCTGGGACGAGGCCGACTGGTCGGACCGGAACCGGCCGCTCACGTTGGAGGGCTGTGCCCGACTGATCGTGGTGGCCGCCCACCCCGACGACGAGTCCCTCGGTGCCGGTGGGCTGATCGCCGTCGCCGGGCAGCTCGGGCTGGCGATCACGGTGATCGCCGCCACGAACGGTGAGGCCTCGCATCCGCGTTCGCCCACCCTGACCCCCGCCGATCTCGCCGCGGTACGCCGGGTGGAGATGGTGAACGCGGTGCGGGCGCTCGCGCCGACGGCGACGGTGCGCCTGCTCGACCTGCCCGACGGTGACCTGTCCCAGCACCGCAACAGCCTGGAGGAGGCGGTGTCGCAGGTGGTTGCGGCGGACGAGGCGGCCCCCGGGCCGGCTGGCGGGACCTGGATCGTCGCCCCGTGGCGGTTGGACGGGCATCCGGACCACGCGGCAGCTGGCGAGGCGGCTGCCCTCGTCGCCGGCCGCACCGGCGCCAGGCTGTTGGAGTACCCGATCTGGGCGTGGCACTGGTCGTCGCCGGAGGACCCGGTCTGGCCCACGGGTGCGGACGGCACGGCACTGTGCCGCCTCGACCTCGACGCGGCGGCCCGGGAACGCAAGAACACCGCCATGGCGGCGCACACCAGCCAGGTGCAGCCTTTGTCGGACCGGCCCGGTGACGAGGCCATCGTGCAACCGGGATTCGCCGCCCACTTCGAGCGGGACCATGAAGTCTTCGTCGGCGCCGCGACCGACGTCCTCCCGGCAGCACCGGTCGCCGGGTCGCCCAGGGCCAGCCTCACGGCCGGCTTCTTCGACGAGTTCTACGCGGGGTCGGCGGATCCCTGGGGATTCGAAACCCGCTGGTATGAGGCCCGCAAACGCGCCGTGACCCTGGCGGCGTTGCCGCTGCCGCGCTACGGCGCCGCCCTCGAACTCGGCTGCTCGATCGGCGTGCTCAGCCGGGACCTCGCCGAGCGCTGCGACACCCTCCTGGCCACCGACATCAACGAACAGGCCCTCACCGTGGCCCGCGAGCGGCTGGCCGGCCTGGCCGGCGTGACAGTGGAGCGGCGCGCCCTGCCG
Organism: Cryobacterium sp. TMN-39-2; assembly: GCF_004402745.1. Lineage (NCBI taxonomy): Bacteria > Bacillati > Actinomycetota > Actinomycetes > Micrococcales > Microbacteriaceae > Cryobacterium > Cryobacterium sp. TMN-39-2. The sequence goes on along the minus strand of NZ_SOFX01000044.1, from coordinate 79,399 downwards.
GCCGAGTGGCCGGCCGGCACCTTCGACCTGGTGGTGCTGTCGGAGATCGGCTACTACTGCTCACCCGCTGACCTGGCCGTGCTGCTGGAACGGTGCCGGCGAAGTCTCACCCCGAACGGCGCTCTGGTGGCCTGCCACTGGCGGCACCCGGTGGGGGAATACCCGCTCGGCGGCGACGAGGTGCACGCGGCGCTCGCCGCCCTGCCCGGACTCGACCGCACCGTGCAGCACGTGGAGCGCGACTTCGTGTTGGAGGTCTACGAGCCGTCCCCGGCTCCCTCCGTGGCGCAGCGAGAGGGGCTCACGGAGTGACGACTCGCATCGACAGACTCATCGTGGTGGTCCCGGCCCGCGATGAGGAGAGCCGGCTGCCGCGGTGCCTGGCCGCGCTCGCCGCCGCCGTGCAGGCCGTCGAGGACGAGTTCGGCACGGACGCCCCGGCCATCTCGGTCGTCGTGGTCCTCGACCGCTGCACCGACGGGTCTGCCGAGGTCGTGGCGCAGTGGCCGCAGTTCAGGGCGTTGGAGTGCTCGGCGGGATCGGTCGGCTCGGCCCGCCGGGAGGGCGTGGCCCACCTGTTGACCGACGCGGCGGCGGCGCACACCTGGGTGGCCACGACGGATGCCGACTCCGCGGTTCCCCGGCGCTGGCTGACGGCACAGCTGGCCCTGGCCCAGGCCGGCACCGAACTGGTGCTCGGCACCGTGCTGCCCGACGACGAACTGCCGGTGCAGGAACGTGCCCGCTGGCACGGGTCGCACACCCTGGTCGACGGTCATCCGCACGTGCACGGCGCCAACCTGGGTGTGCGCGCCGACCGCTACCTGCAGGCCGATGGGTTCAGCGACGTCGACTCGGACGAGGACGTGCTGCTGGTGGAGGCGCTCCGCACCCTCGGCGCGCGGGAGTGCCGCACCGCGCTCATCCCGGTGCTCACCTCTGGCCGGCTGGACGGCCGGGTGCCGGGCGGATTCGGCGGCTACCTCGCCGACCAGGTGATGACACGCTGACGAAAACTCAGAAATAGCTCGCGATCAGCGCCGTCGGGGGTCTAACATCTCGAACACGAGGAAACCCTCGGTTCTAGGAAAGGTTTGACACATGAATCTTCTAGTCATCATCATCGCCATCGTGGCCGTGGTCCTGCTCATCACCGGCGGGCTCGTCGAGTCCCTGCAATTCCTGCTCTGGGTCGGTGTGGTCCTCGCAGTGATCGCCGTCATCGTCTTCCTGCTCCGGACGATCTCGGGCCGCAAGGTCTGATTCGTCCTCGACACCAAAAACGGGCCGCGTGGGCAACACGCGGCCCGTTCTGCGCCCTACGGCGTCTCGACGACGGTGAGCTCGGGGCGCTTGGGCGGGCGGCCGTCACCGGATGACCGGCCGGTGAGTCGGCGTCCGATCCAGGGCAGCACGTAGGCGGCGTAGTACGCGGCGGTGTCCTGGATGCGTTCCCGCGGCGGGGCCTCGCCGGCCGCGCCCTGGGCCCACCCGGCGGGAATCGGCACGTTCAGTGCGGTGAGCACATTCGTCGCGACCCTGGTGTGCCCGCGGGCGTTCAGGTGCAACTTGTCGGCCGACCAGAACCGGCCGTTCATGAGCTCGGTATCGATCCAGTTGTCGACCAGGGTCACGCCGGGCTTGCCGAAGGTCTCCCTGGCGGCCTCGGCGAGCCTGTCGCCGCGCTTCTGCATCAGGGAGCCCAGTGGCAGGTGCCTGGACGGGTTGCCGCCGCTGAGCACCACAACGTGGATGCCGTCGGCCACGGCCTTCTCGACGACGTGGTCGAGCAGATCGACGACGTAGGAGATTTCCACCCGTGGGCGCATCATGTCGTTGCCGCCGCCACATACCGTGAGCAGGTCGGGTTTCAGCGCCAGAGCCGGCTTGAGCTGGTCGCTCACGATCGGACCGAGCAGCTTGCCGCGGATGGCGAGGTTCGCGTAGGAGACCGGTTCGGGGGTGGCCGCAGCCAGCCCGATCGCTACGAGGTCGGCCCAGCCGCGAACCTGGCCGTCGGGCAGGTCGTCGCCGACGCCCTCGGTGAAGCTGTCACCGATCGCCACATACCGTCGGTACGGCTGTGCGTTTCGGTGCGGGGTGCTCTGATTCGGAGTGGGGATGGCGTTCGTGGGTTACTCCTTGGGCAGGTTGAGCCGGGTCATGATGGCATCGCGGGCCTGCTGGGCGGCGCGGCGCACATCCTTGTCGGGGTCGCGCAGGCGCACCACGATGGTGGGGATGTCCTGTTCGCGACCCTGCTCGGCGAGGGCGTTGAGGGCGGCGACCCGCACGCGGGGCACCTCGTCGGTGGTGGCCTTCACGAGCTTGGGCGCGACATCCAGCTTGCGCAGCATGACGACCTTCGCGCACATCTCGCGGATGCGCCAGGCCTCGTTGTTCAAGCCAACGACGACGTACGGCGCCGCGGAGTCGTTCCAGACGTGCAGCAGCGCACGGGCTCCCCACAGCTCGGGCCAGTACAGCGCCGGCGCTCCCTCGAGGATGCCGAGCGCGTGCCGGCCGCCCACGTAGAGCAGGAAGTCCTTGCCGGCGTTCTTGCCGCGCATCAGGGCTACGGAATGGTCGACGACTGTGGACTCGCCGTAGTGTTCGACGGCCTTGGCGAGTCGTTCGGCCGTGGGCAGGTCGATCGGAAGATCGGGGTGTGGGGTCAATTTGTTATGCATAACGAGTCAACGTTATCCCGCGCGGAGTGTCGGTGCGGCTTCCGGAGGCCCGGCGACTTATTTCGTCACAGTGATTTGGCCCGCGGCGTTGCGATTGACACACTCGGAATCACTGCGGTACAAGGCCGCGCGAACCCTCAGGACCACCGTGATCTCCGTACAGCACGTCTCCAAGACCTTCCGCTCCGGCGGCACCGTCACCGCTGCCCTGCAGGACGTCTCGCTTGAGGTCGCCGAAGGGGAGATCTTCGGGGTGATCGGTCAGAGCGGTGCCGGTAAGAGCACCCTGATCCGCGCGGTCAACCTGCTCGAACGGCCGGACTCCGGCACCGTGACCGTCGACGGCGACGAGCTCACCGCTCTCTCGCCCGCCGATCTGCGCCGTGCCCGCCGCAAGATCGGCATGGTCTTCCAGCACTTCAACCTGCTGGCCGGCCGCACGGTGCGCGGAAACGTGGAACTGGGGCTGGAGATCATCGGCGTTGACGGCGACGCCCGCCGCCGCCGTGCCCTCGAGATCCTCGACCTGGTCGGCCTCGCCGACAAGGCCGGCGCCTACCCGGCGGAGCTGTCCGGAGGTCAGAAACAGCGAGTGGGCATCGCCAGGGCGCTGGCCGGCAGCCCCAAGGTGCTGCTCTCCGACGAGGCCACCAGCGCGCTGGACCCCGAAACCACCCGGTCGATCCTCGACCTGGTCAAGACCATCAACACCGACCTGGGCCTGACGGTGCTGCTGATCACGCACGAGATGGATGTCGTCAAGCGCATCTGCGATTCCGCCGCGCTGATCGAGGGCGGCCGGATCGTCGAGCAGGGGCGCATCGTCTCGCTGATCTCCACCGCCGGGTCCCGCCTCGCGCACGAGCTCTTCCCGCTCGGCGCCGTGCCGTCGCTGCCGGGCGACACCGTCATCGACATCACCTTCAGCGGCGGGTCGGCCGACCGCCCCGTGATCGCGCAGCTGGCGCGCACCTACGGTCTGGACGTGTCGATCCTCGGCGCGGCCATCGAGACCATCGGCGGCAACCAGGCCGGCCGCACCCGCCTGGCGCTGCCGGGCAGCGCGGCGGGCAATGCCGCGCCCATCTCAGACCTGCGCAGCCAGGGCATGCTCGTCGAAATCGTGGGGGAGTAACCGTGCTTCTGGATCCATCGCTGCCGCAATTCTGGTCTGATCTGTTCCAGGTGCTGCTCATCGGCACCGGCCAGACCCTCTACATGGTCGGCGTCTCGCTGCTCATCACCATCATCGTGGGCCTGCCGCTGGGCATCGTGCTCGTCGGCACCGAACCCGGCGGCCTGTTCGAGAGCCCGTTCGGCTCCCGCCGGCTCGGCCGGGTGGTCAACCGGGTGCTCGACTTCATCGTCAACCTCGGCCGCAGCGTGCCGTTCATCATCCTGATGGTGGCCCTGATCCCGTTCACCAGGCTGGTGGTGGGCACCTTCATCGGGCCCACCGCCGCCATCGTGCCGCTGGCCGTTGTGGCCATCCCGTTCTTCGCCCGGATGGTGGAGATCGCGATCAAGGAGGTCGACACCGGCCTGATCGAGGCCGCGGAGTCGCTCGGTGCGACCCGTTGGCAGATCGTGTCCAAGGTCCTCGTGCCCGAGGCGCTCTCGCCGATGATCCTGGGCCTGTCGACCACGGTGACGTCCATCATCAATTTCTCGGCCATGGTCGGCACCGTCGCCGGCGGCGGCTTGGGCGACGTGGCCGTGCGCTACGGCTACCAGCGCTACAGCACCATCCACATGGTCGCCGTGATCATCGTGATCTTCGTGATCGTCATGGTGCTGCAGGGGCTGGCGACGATGCTGGCCAAGCGATTCGCGCACAGGTCCCGGCCGACTCGCGCGGAGACGACCGCGCCGGCCCTGCGTGCCAGCGCCGTCACCGGCGCGTAACCCCGACCCCACCCGACCGCGCCGCGTCAGTATGACGGCGTGGCCACCACCACCCACGAGAAGAGCCCTCCCATGCAGTTCACCTCCCGCGGAACGCGCCTTGCCGGTGCCGCCGTCACCCTCTCCGCCCTGTTCGCCCTCACCGCCTGCGCGGGATCGACCGACGAGCCCGCCACGACCGGAGCCGGCGACGACCTCGGCACGATCACGGTGGGCGCCCTGGCCACCCCGGCCGGCGACATCCTCAAGTTCGTGCAGGACAACCTGGCCGCCGACGCCGGGCTGGACATCACCTTCCAGGACTTCACCGACTACAACACCCCCAACGTGGCCCTGTCCGACGGTTCGATCGACGCGAACCTGTTCCAGAACGCCACCTTCCTGAAGACCTACAACGAGCAGGCCGGCGGCAGCCTAGTGAGCGTCGGCGAGATCTACCTGCCCAGCGCCGCGTTCTACAGCAACACCGTGGACTCCCTCGACGACCTCAAGGACGGCGCCACCATCGCCATCCCCAACGACCCGACCAACGAGGGCCGCGCGCTCAAGATCCTCGCCGCCGAGGGCCTGATCGAGACGACGGACGAGCCCACCTCGCTCGCCGACATCACCGACAACCCCAACAAGTACGAGTTCCGCGAGATCGAGAACGCCACCCTGCCGCAGGCCGTGCAGGATGTCGACGTGGCGTTCGTCACCATCTCGTTCGCTCTGCCGGCCGGGCTCACCGCCGACCAGGCGATCCTGATCGAGGGCTCGGACAGCCCCTACTTCAACGTGCTGGCCACCACGCCAGAGCTGGAGAACGACCCGCGCATCGTCAAGCTCACGGAGCTGCTGCTCTCAGACGAGACGCAGGCCTACATGGAGGAGACCTGGGGCGGACTGGTCATCCCCGCCGTCTGACCCTGACGAACCCGCGCACGCACGCCCCGTCACTGCCGGCCGCTACGGCCTCAGTGGCGGGGCTTCGTCGTGACAGCATCGAGGTCGAGCTCGAAGGCCGTCGCGTTCTCGTAGGGACCGTAGCTGCCGATCTCGGCGAATCCCAACCGACGGTACAGCGCGAGCGCCTCCGGCTGGGCGTGCCCGGTTTCAAGCCGCACCGTCTGATAACCGAGCTGGCGGGCGAGGCCGGCCAGTTCGCGCAGCATCCGGCTGGCGTAGCCCTGGCGGCGGTAGTCCGGGTTCGTCCACATGCGCTTGATCTCCACGACGGTGTCGTCGATGCGCCGGATGCCGCCGCCCGCGACCGTCGTGCCGTCGTCCAGGAGCACCACGAACGCTCCGGTCGGCGACTCGAACTCGCCGGCGTCGACATCCAGCACCGACTCGCCGGCGCCGTGCCCGTAGCGGGCGTCGTACTCCTGGCGCAGGCCGGTGAGCAGGGGGGCAACCTCGGGGGCGGTCAGTGCGACCTGTACGTAATCCACTGGGCCAAGTCTGCCCTAACCGGCCCGACCGAACAATTCTGCGGGGCGCAAGTACACTCGATACGTGTCCGTGAATCCAGCAATCCAGGGTCGGGTCTTTCCCGCCGTGCCGCCGTATCTGGTCGGCCGGGAGAAGGTGCGCGAGTTCTCGCGTGCAGTCTTCGCGACCAACCCGATCAATTTCGACCCCGACGCCGCCCGTGCCGCGGGGCACAGCGACATCGTCGCGCCGCCGACATTCGCCGTGGTGGTGCAGGAGGCGACCCTCGCCCAGCTGCTCGCCGAGCCCGACGCCGGCATCGACTTCACCCGGGTGGTGCACGGCGACCAGCGGTTCAGCTACAGTCGCCCCATCGTGGCAGGTGACGAACTCACCGCAACGCTGCGCGTCGCCAGCGTGAAGAGCCTGGGCGGCCACTCGATGGTCACCGCGGAGTCGACAATCGTCGATGCCACCGGCGCCCACGTGGTCACCGCCACCTCCACCCTCGTCGTCAGGGGAGACGAATGACCACCAGCGCACCCGTCACGCCCAGCCTCGAGAGCCTCACCGTGGGCGACATCGTCGTCGAGAGCAGCTTCCCGCTGACCCGGGACTCCCTCGTGCGCTACGCGGGTGCCTCTGGCGACTTCAACCCCATCCACTACCGGGACGACGTCGCCCACGCGGTGGGGCTGCCCGGCGTGCTCGCGCACGGCATGCTCACCATGGGCCTGGCCATCCAACCCGTCGTCGACTGGGTCGGCGACTCGGCCCGGGTGCTGGACTACCAGGTGCGCTTCACCCGGCCGGTGCCGGTGGACCCCGACCTCGGCGCCGTGGTGACCGTGGTCGCCAAGGTGGGCGCGCTCGACGCGGATGCCGGCGTGGCGCGGATCGACCTCACCGTGACCTTCAACTCCGTCACCGTTCTCGGCAAGGCGCAGGCGCGCGTCTCGCTGGTCTAGGCGACCATGACCGACCCCGTAGCCGCGCCTGTTCCGGCGCCCGTGACCCTGGCCGACCTGACGACCCTGCGGGTCGGCGGTGCCCCCGCGCACCTCGTCGCGCCGGCCGATGAGGCCGGCTTGATCCAGGCGGCCCTGGATGCCTGGGGCTCCGACGAACCGTGGGTGCTGCTCGGCGGTGGCTCGAACACCGTCGCGGCCGACGCCGGCTTCGACGGCACCGTCATCCGCGTGTGCACCCGGGGTGTGGAGGTGCTCGCCACGGCGGCCGAGACCGGCGCCGATGCGGATACCGACGCGGATGTCGACGGGCGCCCGGTGCGCATCCGTGTGCAGGCCGGCGAACCGTGGGACGACCTCGTCGCCCTCACGGTGGCCAACGGCTGGGCCGGCATCGAGGCCCTCTCCGGTATTCCCGGGACCAGCGGTGCGGCCCCGGTGCAGAACATCGGCGCCTACGGCCAGGAACTGGCCAACAGCCTGGCCGCCATAGACTTCCTCGACTTCGAGTCCGGCGAGGTGGAGCGGCTCAGCGCCGCCGAACTCGGCCTCGGCTACCGCACCTCGGTGCTCAAGCAGGGCCGCCGCGGAGTGGTGCTCGCCATCGAACTCGAGCTGCGCGACATGTCGGCACAGGCGGCCGTGCTCGGCAGCGCCCTGAGCCAGCCGGTGACCTACCCGCAGCTGGCCAACGCCCTCGGGGTACAACTGGGCGACCGGGTGCCGCTGGCCGAACTGCGCCAGAGCGTGCTCGGCCTCCGGGCCGGTAAGGGCATGGTGCTCGACGCCGCCGACCCCGACACCTACAGCGCCGGGTCGTTCTTCACCAACCCGATCGTCACCGAGAGCTTCGCCCGCACCCTGCCCGACGAGGCCCCGCGCTGGAAGCAGGCCGAGATCGAGCTGCCCGACCGGGTGATCCCGCTCGACGAGTACGCCGGTGTGGGGCCGATGCCGGGCGTCGAGGTTCTGCGCACGGTGAAGCTCAGCGCCGCCTGGCTGATCGAGAACTCCGGCATCCATCGTGGCTTCCGGCTGCCCGGCTCCGGCGCGGCGATCTCGAGCAAGCACTCCCTGGCCATCACCAACACCGGCACCGCCACCGCCGACGAGATCGGCCAGCTCGCCCGGTTCGTACAGCAGCGCGTGCAGGCCGACTTCGGCGTCATCCTGCACCCTGAACCCGTCTTCGTGGGCTTCTCACTGCTCTAGCCGCGGCGTCGCGAGTTGCGCGAAAAATCCCCTTCGGAGGCATCCGGAGGGGATTCTGCGGCAAGTCGGTGAGAACCCCTTGCGTGACTTGCGGGAAAAGTCCCTTCGGAAGCATCGCAATGGGCGTTTTGCGGCATGTCGGCGGTCCGCGAAGCGGCGGCCTGGCTGGCAGGCGGCACCAGGGCGAGCGGATGCGTCAGAGCAGGCGCAGCTCCATCGCGAGGGTGACCGCCCGGGTGCGGTCGCCCACGCCGAGCTTCTCGAACACGTGCAGCAGGTGCGTCTTCACCGTGGCCTCGCCGATGAACAGCGACCTGGCGATCTGCGGGTTGCTCTCGCCGGCCGCCACCAGACGCAGCACCTGCAGTTCGCGGGCCGACAGCCGGGGCGCCGGCGCGGCATCCGCCCGCACCCGCTGCACCAGCCGGGCGGCGATCACGGGCGCCAGCACGGTCTGGCCGCCGTATACCGAGCGCACACCCTCGATGATCTCCGCCTGCGGGGCCGCCTTGAGCAGGTAGCCGCTGGCGCCGGCGGCGATCGCGCCGAGGATCTGGTCGTCGGACTCGTAGGTGGTGAGGATCAGAACCCGGGTGGCCGGGTTCTGCGCCAGAATCTGCGCGGTGGCTGCGGCGCCGTCCAGGTGCGGCATCCGCAGGTCCATCAGCACCAGGTCGGGCCGCAACTCGCCGGCCAGACGCACCGCCATGGCTCCGTCGGCGGCCTCGCCGACCACCTCGATGTCGTCGGCGCCGCCGAGCAGGCCCACAATGCCGCCGCGCACGATCGGATGGTCGTCGGCGACCAGCACCCGGATCATCCGCGCCCGCCGGTGCTGGGCGCCGTCACCAACAGGGGCAGGGTCACCCGCAGCACCGTGCCGGAGCCGTTCTCCGCGTCGGTCACCTCGAGCCGGCCGCCCACCAGGCCGACCCTGTCGCGCATACCCGTCAGCCCGAAGCCGTGCTCGGACTCCGGGCGGTAAGCGCCCAGGCCCCTGCCGTTGTCGGTGACGGTGAGCGCGACCTCGTGGGGTGTGCGAGCGATGGCGATGCGGGCGGCGCCGGCGCCGGAGTGTTTGCGCACATTGGCGAGGCCCTCCTGACCGCAGCGCAGCAGGACCACCTCGAGGGCGCGGTCCAACGGGGGCAATTCGGTCCCGGGGTCAGCGCTCGCCGGGTCGAGGCCGGTGAGTTCGACGGTCACCTGGATCCCGGTCTCCCTCTCGAAGCGTTCCGCGAGCCGGGTCACGGTGTGAGCGAGGTCGCCGTCGGCGGCGCGCACCGGCGACATCGACGCCACCAGGGCACGGGCCTCGGTGAGAGCGTCGCGCCCGGTCGACTCGATCAGGTCGAGACTGTCGGCAACGGCCGACGTGTCGCCGGGAAGGGCGGCGAGTTCGGAGCGGGTGCGCTGGGTGAGCATCACCAGGCTGGTGAGGCTCTGCGCGATGGTGTCGTGGATCTCGCGGGCCAACCGCTCACGCTCGGCCGCGCTGCCGGCATCCCGCTGCGCCGCCGCCAGCTCGTCCTGGGCCAGGGTGAGTTCCTCCACCAACCGGCGCTGATAGGCGCCGGCCTCGACGATGCGGGAGATCCAGGTGCCCATCGCCAGGGCGAACGCCAGTGAGATCCCTTCGATGGCGGCCGCCTGCACGGCGGCGTCCGCCGTTCGCCCGCCGCTGATCCACAGGCCCAGCCCGGTCACGGTGGCCAGGGTGATGTTGAGCAGCACCGCGCCCCGGTATGTTCTGGCGAGCACCCAGAGAAACGGGAACACCAACGTCTGCAGCGTGGCCATGCTCGGGTCGAACGCCGTCGCGACGCCGCAGGCCACGATCACGACCACCCGGAAACCGGTGTCGGCAACCGAGGGCGCGACCTCCGGACGGTCGGTTGCCCGGGCGATCGCCATGCGGCCCCAACCGAGGTACGCCACGCCGACGGCCGCGAGGCTGAGGAGCGCCCCGATCCGTGCCGGTGCGCCACCGCCGGAGCCCTCGATCGCCATGACGGCGAGGACGGTCAGCGCCCCGGCGACCGCCACATCCCACCAGCGCCGTGTGCTCATGCGACAAGCATCCCATGTGCCGCACGCCCCGGGCACGGCGGGTGCATCAGGAGTCCTTGCGGATCCAACGGAAGGTGAGCCGACTGCCGACGAGCCCCACCACCAGCCAGATCAGCAGCGCGATCGCCACCAGGCCCAACTCCCAGGCGCCGTTCTGCTCCTGGGCGGCGAAGCTGTCCGGCAGGAACACCGCACGCATGCCCTGTGCCATCCACTTGAGCGGGAACAGGCTGGCGACGTTCTGCATCCACTCCGGCAGGGCGTTGAACTGCAGGTAGACGCCGGAGATGAACTGCAGCACCAGCACGATGGGGATCACCACGGCCGACGCGCTGCGGCCCGACCGCGGCAGGGCCGAGAGGGCGATGCCCAGGAACGCGCAGGTGATCACGCCGAGCAGGAACACCCAGATGAAGGTGAGCCACTTCTCCGGCTCGGTGGGCAGGGCGATGTCGAAGGCGAACCGGGCCACGATCAGCAGCAGCACGGCCTGCAGGATGCCCGTGACGAGCACCTGGCCGATCTTGCCGATGAAGTAGCTCAGCGGCGACAGAGGGGTGCCGCCGAGCCGTTTGAGGGTGCCGTCGCCCTTCTCGCCGGCGATGTCGATCGCGAGGTTCTGCAGGCCGGAGAGCAGCATGCCCGCGGCCAGCATGCCGGGCAGGTAATACGCGCCGACGCTGATGCCGCCGGAGCCGTCCGGGTTCGTGCCGATGTTGCCCTGAGCGCTGAACGCCGCGGTGAAAATGCCCAGCATGATGAACGGGAACAGGAACGTGAAGAAGACGGTGTCTGTGGAGCGGAAGTACAGCTTGATCTCGAAGCCGATGCGGGCCAGGCCCAGGCTGAACAGCCCATGCCGAGTAGTGCGGTGACCGACCGGTTGGGGCAACTGTGGGGTCGGTTGCGGGGTCAGGGTCGCGCTCATGCGAGTACCTCCGTGCTTGCGGTGTCACTGGTGCTGCCGGCCGCGTGACCGCGCACCAGGCCCAGGTAGATGTCTTCGAGGCTGGGTCGGATGACCTGCAGTTCGGCGGGTTCGCCGCCGAGGTCTCTGGCCAGCTGGGCGACCAGGCCGGCGGGGGTCTCGGTGCGCGCCTCCCGCTGCACCCCGTCGGCGTCTCGCCAGCGCACCATCGGGATGCGGGCGGCGGGGCCGCCGAGTTCGCCGATCGTGCCGATGTCGATGAGCCTGCCGCCCACGATGATGCCGGCGCGGTCGCTGAGCTCCGCCGCCTCGTCGAGGTTGTGGGTGGTCAGCAGAATGGTGGTGCCCTCACCCTTGAGGGTGCGGATGAGATCCCAGAACTGGTGCCGGGCCTCGGGGTCGAATCCGGTGGTCGGTTCGTCCAGGAAAAGCAGTTCCGGCCGGCCGATGATGCCCAGCGCAACATCCACCCGTCGTTGCTGACCGCCGGAGAGCCGGTGGATGCGGGTCTTCGCCTTCTCCTCAAGCCCGACCGCGGCGAGGACCTCCTCCACCGGTCGGGGGTTGGGGTACAGGCTCGCGAAGTGCCGCAGCTGCTCGAGCACTGTGGCGTTGCCGCTCTCACCGCTGGACTGCAGGACGATGCCGATGCGGGCCTTCCAGTCCAGACCGGCGTGCTGCGGGTCAACGCCCAGGACCGTGACGTCGCCTTCTGAACGGTCGCGGTAGCCCTCAAGGATTTCGATGGTGCTGCTCTTGCCGGCCCCGTTGGGTCCGAGTAGCGCAAAGGTCTCGCCGGGGCGGATGTCGAAGCTGATGTCGTTGACGGCATCGAACGCGCCGTACGACTTACTCAGCCGCGAGACGCGCACTGCCGGAGGTGAAGTAGTCATGTACCCACAATCGTCCCAGTGCTGATTCTGGGCAACACCCTCCCGACCGACCTGCCCATCCACCACCCGGTGGATGCCAAAGGTCGATAGGGTTCGGGGAACAAACCGGGGGAGAAACACCATGAACGACGCCAATGGAGCCAACACACACCAGGAGCCCACGGGAGCGGCGGGGGACCCGGCAGTGGCCGGCGCTCCGGTGAGCGGCGCGCCAGAGAAACGTCGCAGCGCGTTGCGGCCGTGGCTGTGGCTGCCGGTGGCGGGCTTCGCGGTGCTGTCCATCACGGGTGCGGTGGTCAGCGGTTTCCTGGTCGGCGGCAGCGTGGTCGACGGGGTGAACGCGGGCCGGGCCGGAGTGCTCGCGGTGCCGACGGAGGCCGCCACCGACGTCGCGGAGCCGACCGACGCACCGACGCCCGCGTCAACCTCCGGCGCCGATCTGGCCGGGCAGGAGGGCACCGTATCCCTCGACGACCAGGTCGACCTCGGGGGCACCTTCCCGGCGTGGGGATACCCGATCCTGGACGGCTGGGGGGTCACCGTGTTCGACGAGCAAGGCATCAACCAGTCCGAGAATTCGGAGCTCGGCTGCCAATTGACGTCATCCCAGAACGTGCAGAGCGCCTACGACGCCGGCGCGACGGACGATCTGACCGACACTCTCGCAACCGTGGATGCGCTTGAGCAGCAGCTGCTGTCGGCCGGAAACGACGCCACACTGGTCGGCGAACTCGGATTCACCGACTTCGGCATCAACCTGCCCGGCGCCGCGGAGCGCATCGAGTTCCTCACCACCCGTATCGACTACGTGGATCCTGAAGCGGGCGTGAGTTACACGAACGAGATCGCGGCCAGGGCGATGCCGCTGTCGGAATCGTTCATGTACATCGTGGTGCGGTGCCCGACCTCGCTGGTCGACGCCGGCGGCAGCCCGTTCGAGGAGCTGCGGGCCGGTCTCGCCGTCATCATCGACGGGCCGGGGAAAGTCGGTCCGGAGTGAGCCGGGCCTAGGAGAACAGCTTCTGCAGGCGCTGGACACCCTCCAAGAGCGCGTCGTCACCGAGAGCGTAGGACAGCCGCAGGAAGCCGCTGGGGCCGAAGGCCTCACCGGGAACCGCGGCCACCTCGGCTTGATCCAGAATCAGGTCGGCCAGCTCGAGCGAGGAGGTGGGGGTGACCCCGCCCCAGCTGCGGCCGAGCAGTCCGGTCACGTCGGGGTAGACGTAGAACGCGCCCTGCGGGGTGGGCGTGCGGATGCCCGGGATCTTGTTGAGCTCGGCGACGATGAGCTTGCGCCGACGGTCGAACGCAACCCGCATGGCCTCTGCGTCGTCCTGCGGGCCGTTCAGCGCGGCGATACCGGCGCGCTGGGAGATGTTCGACACGTTCGAGGAGAGATGTGACTGCAGGTTGGCCGCGGCGGTGATCGCATCCTGGGGCCCGACCATCCAGCCCAACCGCCAGCCGGTCATGGCGTAAGTCTTGGCGACGCCGTTGACCAGGATGGTGCGGTCGGCCAGCGCCGGGACGACCTCGACGATCGAGACCGCTTTGACACCGTCATAGGTGAGGTTCTGGTAGATCTCATCACTGATGACCCAGAGCCCGTGCTCTTGGGCCCATTCGCCGATGGCGCGGGTCTGCTCCTCGGAGTAGACGGCGCCGGTGGGGTTGGACGGCGAGACGAACAGAAGCACCTTGGTGTTGTCGGTGCGGGCAGCCTCAAGCTGCTCCACGGTGACGAGGTAGCCCTGGTCGCTGCCGGCGAACACATCAACGGGAACGCCACCGGCCAGGCGGATCGCCTCGGGGTAGGTGGTCCAGTACGGAGTGGGCAGAAGCACCTCGTCGCCCGGATCGAGCAGGGTGGCGAAGGCCTGGTAGACGGCCTGCTTTCCACCGTTGGTCACGAGGACCCGGGACGGGGGCACCGCCAGGCCGCTGTCCCGCAGGGTCTTCGCGGCGATGGCCTCGCGCAGGTCCGGCAGACCGGCCGCCGGGGTGTACCGGTGGTTGCGGGGGTCGGACACGGCGGCCAGTGCGGCCTCGACGATGTGCGGCGGGGTGGGGAAATCGGGCTCGCCCGCAGCGAAACTGATCACCGGCCGGCCGGCCGCCTGCAGCGCCTTGGCCTTGCCGTCGACCTTGAGGGTCGCGGACTCCGCGATGGAGCCGATTCTGGTGGAAATCCGTTTGATGTCGTGTGCCACGGTACGAGCATACGGGGCGGTCGTGTTCGAGGAACAGAGGGGCTGGCTTTACAGGGCTCTCGCCGTGACCTAGACTTGGTCCGGTAGTTGAAATCTGCCAAGCTTTTTTGCGCCTATTTTGGTCGTTTGAAGCTGGACGGTTTCGCTTCATAGGGTGGTGGCTCAATTGGTAGAGCAGCGGTCTCCAAAACCGCAGGTTGCAGGTTCGAGTCCTGTCCGCCCTGCAAGTCGGTGGTCTTTCCGCCGGCCCACGAAAGGTGTAACAGGTGGCCCGAAAAGTTATCGACGAACCCAGCGAGGAAATCGTCGCCAACGCCAAAGTGGCCCGCGAAACCAAGCGCGGACCATTCGCTCGGGTGTCCCTGTTTATCAAGCAGGTCCTGGCCGAACTTCGCAAGGTCGTCACCCCGACCCGCAAGGAACTGCTCAGCTACACCGGAGTGGTTCTGATTTTCGTCGTGATCATGATGGCGCTGGTATCGGCACTCGACTGGGTGTTCGCGCTCGTCGTCACGTACGTATTCGGCACTCCCAGTTGACCGGTGCCGCGAGAGCGGCATCCAGACTGATCATGCACGTGGATCGGTGAGCCAGCACCACAGCTGTGAACAACACTGTGCGGCCTCACGCCCACGCAATAGAAGAAGGATTGATATTTAGTGACTGAGACCAATCGCGACGACGTCGACTGGGCCACCGCCGCCGAGCAGTCCGCCAACGACGATGAGGCGCAGGAGGGCAACACCCTCGCCGCCGACGAAACGTCCGTCGAAGCCGCCGAGCAGGTCGCCCTGCACGTCGAAGACGAGAACGCCGACATCGAAGTCGATCTCGACGCCGCCCTGGACGCTCTCACCGAGTCGACCGACCCCGAAGCCGACGCCATCGTCGAGGACGCCCTCGACATCGACAACGCCGACGAGGCCGAGGCCGCCGTCGAAGCCGTCGAAGACGAAGAAGAGGTCGACGCCGAAGACGAAGACCCCTACGAGGCCTTCCGCAAGGAACTGCGTTTCCAGCCCGGCAAGTGGTTCGTCATCCACTCCTACGCCGGTTTCGAACGCCGCGTGAAGTCGAACATCGAGAACCGCAAGCAGTCGATGGCCATGGAAGATTACATCTACCAGGTCGAGGTCCCGATGGAAGACGTCGTCGAGATCAAGAACGGCCAGCGCAAGATGGTCACCCGTGTTCGCATCCCTGGCTACGTGCTGGTGCGCATGGATCTCAACGAAGACAGCTGGTCCGTCGTGCGTCACACCCCCGGCGTCACCGGCTTCGTGGGCAACGCGCACAACCCCACCCCGCTGCGTTTCGAAGAGGCCTTCGGCATGCTCAAGGGCCTCGTTGAGATCAAGGATGTTCCGGCCACCAAGTCCGGTGCTCCCGGCAAGGCCGCGCAGCGCGTTCTGCCCGCCGAGATCGACTACGAAATCGGCGAGACCATCACGATCAAGGAAGGCTCGTTCGCGGGCCTGCCCGGTTCGATCAGCGAGATCAAGCCCGAGAGCGGCAAGCTCATCGTGCTCGTATCGCTCTTCGAGCGTGAGACCCCGGTCGAGCTCAGCTTCGACCAGGTCACCAAGCTTTAGGCTCCGCCGGCCTCCAGCCAGCAGAGCCCTGAACCACCGGGGCCCATCCGGGCCACCGGGAGAGCGACCTTCGCGGCCGCTCGAACATCAATAACGAAGGAAGAACAATGGCACCGAAGAAGAAGGTTACTGGTCTGATCAAGCTTCAGATCAAGGCCGGCGCCGCCAACCCCGCACCGCCCATCGGGCCGGCGCTGGGACAGCACGGCGTCAACATCATGGAATTCTGCAAGGCATACAACGCCCAGACGGAATCCCAGCGCGGCAACGTCATCCCGGTTGAGATCACCGTTTACGACGACCGTTCGTTCACGTTCATCCTGAAGACCCCGCCTGCAGCGGAGCTCATCAAGAAGGCCGCCGGAGTTGCCAAGGGCAGCGGAACGCCGCACACCGTCAAGGTTGCCAAGCTCACCAAGGCGCAGGTTCGCGAAATCGCCGAGGCCAAGATGGTTGACCTCAACGCCAACGACCTCGACGCTGCGTCGAAGATCATCGCCGGAACCGCTCGCTCCATGGGCATCACGGTCGAGGGCTAATACCCCTTCGTTCGATTCGTCGAACACCAGCCGACGGGCATGATCGATCTCGATCTGCCGACAGGCACCAAGTGGAAGAGCCAGCCAGGCTCACGAAAACCACGCTCTCAGCACATGCATCTACAGGAGATTCAAATGGCACAGAAGTCAAAGGCCTACCGCGCTGCGGTCGAGAAGATCGAAGCCGATAAGTTCTACACCCCCACCGAAGCCGTCACCCTCGCCCGCGAGACCGGTTCCGTCAAGTTCAACTCCACCGTTGAGGTCGCGCTCAAGCTCGGCGTCGACCCCCGCAAGGCAGACCAGATGGTCCGCGGCACCGTGATTCTTCCTCACGGCACCGGCAAGACCGCCCGCGTCATCGTCTTCGCAACGGGCCCCGCGGCCGACGCAGCCATCGCTGCCGGCGCCGACGAGGTCGGTGGCGACGAGCTCATCGAGAAGGTGGCCGCCGGCTACACCTCGTTCGACTCTGCAGTCTCGACCCCCGAGCTCATGGGCAAGGTCGGTCGTCTCGGAAAGGTCCTGGGCCCGCGCGGCCTCATGCCCAACCCGAAGACCGGAACCGTGACGCCCGACGTGGCCAAGGCCGTGAACGACATCAAGGGTGGAAAGATCGCCTTCCGCGTCGACAAGCACTCCAACGTGCACTTCGTCGTGGGCAAGGCTTCCTTCTCCGCCGACCAGCTCAACGAGAACATCGGTGCCGCACTCGAGGAGATCGTTCGCCTCAAGCCGAGCTCTTCCAAGGGCCGCTACATCATGAAGGGCGCCGTGTCGACCACGTTCGGCCCCGGCATCCCGCTCGATGTGAACAGCATCTAAGGATTCCTTCGTGAAGGAAGGGCCCGTCGAAAGACGGGCCCTTTTTCGCGCCCTGATGACCTCGCTACCCCCAGTACGAGGCGACCGATCCTGATTTTCCGCCGTATCCCTCTTTTAGGGGCCGCGGTGTGTAAAGCTCGACGTGCGGCGGGGTGTGCCTCTGCCCAGGGGGAGGAATCCGTGGCGTCAACAGGCGGTGAAACGGTTTACCTGACCCTGCGCGCCCGCATCCTGTCAGGCCAGTTGAGCGCCAACACCATGCTGAGAGAACAGGCTCTGGCCGAGGAACTCGGAGTCAGCCGGACCCCGGTGCGAGAAGCTCTCCGCCGACTGGACGAGGCCGGGCTGGTGACCTTTGTGCCCAATCGTGGTGCCACGGTCGTGGCCTGGAGCGTCGAGGAGGTCCGCGAGACGTACATGGTGCGGGCCGGACTCGAGAGCCGCGCCGCCGGGCTGGCGGCCAGCCGCATCACGGCGGAGGAACTGGACAGGCTCGCCGCGCTGATCGACGCCATGGAACCCGTGTTGACAGCGGATGACGACGCCGGCCTCGCCGCGCTGAGCAGCCTCAACGCCGAATTCCACCACATCGTGGTTGCGGCCTCTCGCAGCCACCAACTGATGACCCTCACCTCGTCCGTCGCCAGGGTGCCGCTGATGGCGGCCGCCTTCCGCCGGCGCGGCGCCGAGTACCGCGCGCGCAGCAACCACCAGCATCGCGACATCCTCACCGCGCTGCGCACCGGAGACGCGATCTGGGCCGAGGTGGCGATGCGGGGGCATATCCTCGGAGCCCGCAACGCCGTCTCGGGCACCGAGGGCTGATCTGGTCGGCGCCGCCTGGCCGGCACCGTCCAGCCGGCACCGTCCAGCCGGCACCGTCGGGTCAGCGGCCGATCGGCCGTGGCCCTGATGAGCGGTCGGCGAGAATCCGCTGACTGTGCGGGTGACGGGGGTCGATGAGCAACTCGGGGACCGAAGCGTGCTCGACGATGGTGTCGTCGCTCATGACCGCGACGCGGTCGCACCTGGCGATGATCTCAGCTCTGGGCGATGCCACGATGAGAGTGAAATCAAGTTGCTTTTGGAGCGCATGCAGAGAGTCGAGGAAGCTCTCCTCATCGGCCGTGTCGAGGCCCTCGGTCGGATTGTCGGCGATGAGAAGCTGTGGCTCGCGAACGAGGGCACCGGCGAGCAGCACCCGCTGGCTGATCAGCGCCGAGACCTGATGCGGGTACGCCCACAACACGGCCTCGACGTTGTCGACGCCGACGGCGGTGAGAAGCGCGGCGGCGGCGGAGCGGGCGCGGGATCGGGAGTGTCCCGCGCGTCCGGCCAGGATCCCGGCGAGTTGGTGGCCGATGCGGACGTCGGGGTCCAGACGATCCGCTGCCGGTGCCGGGAGAAACCCGATCTGCTGCCCGCGCAGGTGCCGGAACTCCCCTTCCGCGAGGCCGACGAGTTCGGTGCCGTCGAAGAGGATCGACCCGGACCGGATCGGACTGTCGAGCGGGAGCAGACCCGCGATGGCGTGGCACAGCGACGAGGTGGCGTCACTGCCGCCGCCGACGACCGCCAGCGCCTGACCGCGCGTCGCAGTGAGGCTGATGCCGTGCAGCGCGTCTCGAGGCTCCTGCGCCGAACCGTCGTGCAGGCAGAGGTTCCTGATATCGAGGAGGTCGGTCGAACGAAACGTCGTGGAAGGCAGGGCCGGTTTGACCTGACGGGAGTCCGCCAGAAGCGCGGCGGCGAGTCCGCCGGGCGTGGGCCGGGTCTGCCGCGGGGCCGCGGGGCCGAGTACGGCCGAAGCGACCGTGACGCCGGTCATGATCACTCCGACTACGCACAATAGGCAGGCGCCGAGCACGAACGGGAGGCTCTCAGCGGGCAACAACGGCAGCATGGTCGCGAGGGACGGTGTGGTGAACACGGCCTGGACCGTCAGCGCGCTGGCGTAGAGCACCAGGAACTCGACGAGCAGGACGGCCAGGATGGTGGGCAGCGTACGACGGAACACCCGGCGGATGACCGGTGCGGTGGTGGGAAGGCCACGGCTGCGGGCGGTCTGCACGTGTCCCTCGATCGCGGCCACCCGAGTCGCAGCGCGCACCGACGCCGTGATGGCCGTGGCGGCCCCCAACACGATCACGGTGGCGGGCAGCAGCACGGAGCTCAGCGCGCTCGCGCCGGCACGAGCCGTCGGACCGTCCTCCAGCACCGGCATGAGTTCGGCCTGGACGGCGAACCAGAAGACCAGAACGAGCGCCAGCCAGGCCAGGCAGACACCGATACCGGCCCCCACCAGCGACCGCAGCCTCGGGTCGATCCAGCCGCTGCGACGGGCGGCCACCAGGCCCCCGCCCAGGCCCAGCAGGCCGGAGAGGATCGGTGCGGCCAGCGTGCCGGCGGTCGCGAGGGGGAGCCGGTCCGAGAGCGGATGCAGCAGCACGCCGTCGGCGCCACTGAGCCGCGCCGCCACCAGCACGCCGGCGCCGGCCAGGCAGGCCAGGATCAGCAACCCCAACCGTCTGGGCCCTGCAACTGTGCGCATGAGTGCTCGGATCTGCTTGGTGCGGCCACATCACCGCCTTGCGGAGTATTCGCATCGGACTTGAGCTAACTGTATGCAACAAAGACGTCTGTGGGCGCCATCTGTTCCCATGTCGCCCCGTTTGGCTGGTTGATCGATGCAACATGTATGCAACCTTTGTGGCGCACGGCGGCGTCACGGTCAGGAAACAAACCGGCAACACCGGACGGTTAGCATCCAGACATGGTTGACCTCTTCAGTGGCTATGGCGCTACCTCCGCACCGCCCCGTGAGCGAGGGCAGACGTCGGCCTGGGACGAAATGTTCCCTGACCCGTCGTCGCTCGCCCCCTCGGAGGCGCGGGCCGCCTACAAGGACGTGTACAGCGCTCTGGCCCGGATGACCCAGGAAGAGTTGCGGGGCCGTACGGACGCGCTGGCCAGCTCCTACCTGGCGCAGGGCGTGACCTTCGACTTCGCCGGCGAGGAACGTCCTTTCCCGCTCGACGCTGTGCCCCGGGTGATCGAGCAGCAGGAGTGGGTGACCGTCGAGGCCGGCATCAAACAGCGGGTCCTCGCACTGGAGGCCTTCCTCGCCGACATCTACGGCCCCCAGGCCGCCGTGCGCGACGGTGTCATCCCGGCCGGCCTGATCACCTCGTCCACACACTTCCACCGTCAGGCAGCCGGAATCGTCTCGGCGAACAACGTGCGCATCCAGGTGTCCGGGATTGACCTCATCCGCGACGAGATCGGGGCCTGGCGGGTGCTCGAAGATAACGTGCGGGTGCCCAGCGGGGTCAGCTACGTCATCTCCAACCGCCGCGTGATGGCCCAGACCCTGCCCGAGCTGTTCGTCTCGATGCGGGTGCGCCCGGTGGGCGACTACCCCAACAAGCTGCTGCAGGCCCTGCGCGCCTCGGCCCCGGCCGGCGTCGACGACCCGAACATCGTGGTGCTCACCCCCGGCGTCTTCAATTCGGCCTACTTCGAGCACACTCTGCTCGCCCGGCTGATGGGCGTGGAGCTGGTGGAGGGCCGCGACCTGTTCTGCTCGGGCGGCCGGGTGTGGATGCGCACCACGGCCGGACCCACCCGGGTCGACGTGATCTACCGCCGGGTCGACGACGAGTTCCTGGACCCGCTGCAGTTCCGCGCCGACTCGCAACTGGGATCACCGGGCATCCTGATGGCCGCGCGGCTGGGCAATGTGACCATCGCCAACGCCGTGGGCAACGGGGTCGCCGACGACAAGCTCGTCTACACCTACCTGCCCGAGCTGATCAAGTACTACCTCGGCGAAGACGCGATCATCCCCAACGTCGACACCTGGCGGCTCGAAGACCCCCTCGCGCTCGAGGAGGTACTCGACAGGCTCGATGAGCTGGTCGTCAAGCCCGTCGACGGCTCCGGCGGCAAGGGCCTCGTGGTTGGCCCCGCCGCGTCGAAGGCCGAGTTGGAGACCCTGCGGAAGCAGTTGCTCCTGGACCCGCGCGGCTGGATCGCCCAACCCGTGGTGCAGTTGTCCACCATCCCGACCCTCGTCGACGACGGCATGCGGCCCCGGCACGCGGACTTGCGGCCGTTCGCGGTGAACGACGGGACGGACGTCTGGGTGTTGCCTGGCGGCCTCACCCGGGTGGCTCTACCCGAGGGTGAGCTCGTCGTTAACTCCAGCCAGGGCGGCGGTTCCAAGGACACCTGGGTGATCGGTCTCGAGCCTGATTTCCACAGCATGGGGTCGGCCCGGAACATCCAGGGCCTCGTCAACGACCAGGCCGCGAATACCCAGTCGATCTCCATCATCCCGCCCAGGGTCGCCGACCACTCCCCGCAGGACGCCCCGCCGGGCGGCGACCAGGACCAGGAACAACAGCAACAGCAACAGCAACAGCGCACAGCGACCGCGGTCACGACCGCAGACGGGACCCTCGAATGCTGAGCCGCATCGCCGAGAGCCTGTTCTGGATCGGCCGTTACATCGAACGCAGCGACGGCACCGCGCGCATCCTGGATGTGCACCTGCAGCTGCTGCTGGAAGACCCGTGGATCGAGGAGAACCTGGCCTGCCGGTCACTGCTGCACCTGATGGGCAGCCCGGTGCCCCCGGACCGTGACCTCACCCGCAAGGATGTGCTGGCGACCCTGGCGGCCGACCGCACCAATCCGGCGTCGATCGCGTATTCGCTCGGTGCCGCCAGAGAGAACGCCCGCCGGGCCAGGGAGATCGTCTCCACCGAGCTCTGGGAATGCCTGAACACCACCTACACGAAGATGCCGAAGAACATCGCCAGCGCCAAGACCCACGACTTCTTCGGCTGGGTGCGCGAACGCGCGGCCCTGGCCGTCGGCATCGTCGAGTCCAGCGCCAGCCGGGACGACGCCTGGCACTTCTTCACCCTGGGCCGCAGCCTCGAGCAGGCCGACATGACCGCGCGGCTGCTGGCCACCCGGTCACTGACCGAGAACAGCGGACCGTCCTGGACCACGATCCTGCGCTCCTGCGGGGCATACGAGTCGTATCTGCGCACCTATCGTGGCGTGCCGTCAGCGCGGAACGCCGCCGAGTTCCTGCTGCTGGACCGGCTCTTTCCCCGGTCGATCGTGTTCTCGATTTCCCGGGCCGAGCAGTGCCTGCAGGAACTCGAACCCCGCACAGACCGGCTGGGCGTCTCCGAATCGTCGCAGCGGGTGCTCGGCCAGATCCGCAGCCAGCTGGAATACCGACCGATCATGGAGATCCTGAACGACCTGCCGGGGCACATGGACATGGTGCTGGACGCCACCAGCACCGCGTCGGAGTCGATCGGGCACCGGTACTTCCCGACCAGCGCGGTGCCGACCTGGACCGGAGAAGCCTCGTGAAGCGCCTACGGATTCGCCACACCACCGGCTACAGGTATCAGGGCGAAGTAGCCACCTCCTACAACGAGGCCAGGATGCTGCCGGTCACCTCCCCCGACCAGTTCGTGCTGTATTCCAACCTGGACATCAGCCCGGTCTCGAGCAACCACAACTACGTGGACTACTGGGGTACCAGGGTGTCGTCGTTCGAGGTGCTCACCCCGCACGCCGAACTCACCCTCACGGCCAACAGCCTCGTGGAGGTGTCGCCGCGGGAGCACGCGCTGCATCCGATGCCCTGGGCGGACCTGGCGGCGTTGGTGGCCCGCTCGACGGCTTCGGTCGAACAGTCCTGGCAGACCTCGCTTACCGAACCGCCGGCGGACGTGGTGGCCACAGCCGCCGAGATCGCCGGTCGGCTGGACCCGTGTGACGCTGCGCTGGCGATCTGCCGGTTCGTGGGGGAGAACATGGCCTACGTGCAGGGTGTCACCGGGGTCAAGACCAACGCCCGTGAGGCCTGGGCCGACAGGCGCGGCGTCTGTCAGGACATCACCCACGTGGCGCTGGGCGCGCTGCGGTCGGTGGGGATCCCGGCCCGCTACGTGTCCGGCTACCTTCACCCCAGGCCGGAGGCCCTGATCGGTGAGACCGTCACCGGCGAATCCCACGCCTGGGTGGAGTGGTTCTGCGGCGAGTGGCGCGGCTACGACCCCACCAACCTGATCGACATCGGTGACCGGCACGTGGGTGTGGGTCGCGGCCGCGACTACAACGACATCGCCCCCTTGCGCGGGGTGTACGCGGGGTCGAGCGGGTCGCAGCTGTTCGTGAAGGTGGAGATCACCCGGGAGTCGTAGCCGGGCGCTGGCGAAGACCGCCTCGCTGCATAGACTGGTAGTTGCAAGCGCGGTGTACTTGCGTCGTGTAGTCGGAGTCGGGTCGGGTCGAAAGAGCATGGAGAAGCACGAATGAGCATCGAAGACGACGCCGTCGAGGTTCGGGCGCAGGGTTGGCGCACCCTGGCCGCGCTGCATGGCCGCATCGAAGCCGTGCTGGAGCGGGCCCTGCAGGCCGGCTTCGACCTGTCGGTGGTCGAGTTCACCGTGCTGGACGCCCTCAGTCGCCAGCACGGCTGGCACATGCGGATGCAGCAGCTCGCCAGGGCCGCCGCCCTCTCGAGCAGCGCGACGACCCGCCTGGTGAACCGGCTGGAAGACCGGGCGCTGCTCACCCGCATCCTCTGCGCCGACGACCGCCGCGGCATCTACACCGAGCTCACCGAGGCCGGTGAGGCACTGCTGGCCCGCGCCCGACCGGTCTACGACGAGGCCCTGGCTGGCGCCCTTGCCGCCGCCGAAGAGGAACCTGAACTCGGCCCCCTGGTCGACGCCCTGCACCGCCTGCCCGACCTGGCCCGCGCCGCCGTCTGAATCCGCCCGCATCCGTGCGCATCCGCCCGCACGGACGCTCGCGACTTGCCGCACAATTCTCCATCCGGCGCTCCCCAGGCGCACATTGCGGCACGTCGGCACACTCTGTCTCAGGCGGGGGCGTGCGCCTCGAGGAACTGATACACCTCGGTGGGGTCGACGCCGGGGAAGGTGCCCGTCGGCAGGGCGGCTAGCAGGCTGGTGGGGGTGCGGGCGACCGGCCAGGCCTGGCCCTCCCAGCGGTCGGAGAGTTCGTCGGGCGCCCGGCGGCAGCAGGATTCGTCAGGGCAGCGCGACACGGCCCGGTTCGGGGTCTCCCTGCCGCGGAACCAGTTGACGTGGGCGAACGGCACGCCGACGCTGACGGAGTAGTCGCCCTCCTTGGCCTTCTCGATGCGGGAGGTGCACCAGAAGGTGCCGGCCGGGGTGTCGGTGTACTGGTACCAGGGGCTGAACCGGTCCGGCACGTCGAAGACCGTGCGCGCCGTCCAACTGCGGCACACCGTGCTGCCCTCCACGGCGCCGAGCGCGTCGCTGGGGAACTGCACGTCGTCGTTCTCGTACGCCTTGATGATGGTGCCGGACTCGTGCACCTTCATGAAGTGCACCGGGATGCCCAACCGCGCGGTGGCGAGGTTGGTGAACCGATGCGCGGCGGTCTCGTAGGACACCGAGAAGGCATCCCGCAGGTCTTCGAGCGAGATGCGCCGGGCCGCCTTGGCGTCGTTCAGCAGTCGCAGGGTGTCGGTCTCCGGCAGCAGGATGGCGGCGGTCAAGTAATTGGTCTCCACCCGCTGTCGCAGAAAATCGGCGTAATTTCCCGGTTCGACGTGCCCGCAGAGGTGGCTGGCGAAGGCCTGCAGGATCGGTGAGCGGCTGTCACGGGACGCGGCCTGCTCGGTGGGCAGATAAATTCGGCCGTTGCGCTTGTCGGTGACGGACCGGGTGGAGTGCGGCAGGTCGCCGACGTAGTGCAGCGAGAAGCCGAGGTGTGCGGCCATGTCGGCCACGACCTGATGCGAGACGGGGCCGCCGGAGTGCCCGACGGCCGTGAGGAGCTCGAGCGCTTGCGCCTCGAGTTCGGGGAAGTAATTGTCGCGGGCGCGCATCTCGGCGCGCAGTTGGGCGTTGGCCCGCCGCGCCTCTTCCGGGGTGGCCGCGCGTTCCCGGTGCAACCGTTCGATCTCGTTGTGCAGGGTGAGGATGGTCTGCAGGGTTTCGTCGGGCTGGCCGGGGCCGACCCGGAGCCGGGGCAGCCCGAGCGCCGTGAACACCGGCCCACGCTGGGCGCGTTCGACAGCGATCTCCAACGCCGCCCGGGGAGTGGGCGCATCCGTCCGCAGTAGTTCGTCGACGGTGGTGTTCAGGGCTGCGGCGATCAGGCGCAGCATCGACAGGCGCGGTTCCCGTTTGCCGTTTTCGATCATCGAGATCTGCGAGGGCGCCCGGTCCACCGCCGCGGCGAGTGTATCGAGGGTGAGGCCGAGTCGGTGCCTGCGGTCCCGGATGCGCCGGCCCAGGGTGAGCGCGTCGAGGCCGCCCTCGCCCGGCTCGGCGTCGCCCGGTGCGGGGGACCCGGCGGCTGACGGGCTCGGTGCTGGCGCTAGGGGCGGGAGAGCTGGATCGACGGTGACCATGTGCTCATGCTCACATGCGGTGATTGTTCACACAACCGGAAGAACAGGATTTCTTCTTCGGATTGGGCCCGGGGTGCGGTCGATGGCGCGCAGCAGAGTGGGTGCACGCACCAGTTCCGCAATGACGCTGACCGAGGAGAACACCATGACGAACCCCACCGCATCCGGCCCCACCGCATCCGGCAGCCCCGCCGCCCGCCCCGGCGACCAGACCCAGACGGCCGCGGAGCTTGCCCTGGAATGGGCGGCCGACCCGCGCTGGGAGGGTGTGCGCCGCGACTACACCGCCGACGACGTGATCGCCCTGCGCGGTGCCGTTCGTGAGGAACGCACCCTGGCCCGGCGCGGCGCCGAGAAGCTCTGGGAGCTCATCCACCAGAACGGCACCCCGGAGAACCCCGAGTGGGTCCACGCGCTCGGCGCCCTCACCGGCAACCAGGCCGTGCAGCAGGTGCGCGCCGGGCTCAAGGCCATCTACCTGTCCGGCTGGCAGGTCGCCGCCGACGCGAACCTGTCCGGCCAGACCTACCCCGACCAGTCGCTCTACCCGGCCAACTCGGTGCCGGCCGTGGTGCGGCGCATCAACAACGCGCTGCTGCGGGCCGGCCAGATCGAGGGCGCCGAGGCGGCCGCATCCGGGGCCGAGCCCGGCATCGACTGGATGGCGCCCATCGTTGCCGACGCCGAGGCCGGCTTCGGCGGACCGCTGAACGCCTACGAGCTGATGGCCTCCATGATCG
This sequence comes from Cryobacterium sp. TMN-39-2, assembly GCF_004402745.1. NCBI lineage: Bacteria > Bacillati > Actinomycetota > Actinomycetes > Micrococcales > Microbacteriaceae > Cryobacterium > Cryobacterium sp. TMN-39-2. The sequence continues at coordinate 52,971 of NZ_SOFX01000044.1, read as the reverse complement.
AGGCCGGCGCGGCCGGTGTGCACTGGGAGGACCAGCTCGCCAGCGAGAAGAAGTGCGGCCACATGGGCGGCAAGGTGCTCGTGCCCACCGGCCAGCACATCCGCACCCTCAACGCGGCCCGGCTGGCGGCGGATGTCGCGGGCGTGCCCACCATCATCATCGCCCGCACCGACTCGCTCGCCGCCACCCTGATCACCAGCGACATCGACGAGCGTGACCAGGAATTCCTCACCGGCGGCCGCACCGCCGAGGGGTTCTACGACACCGCGAACGGACCCGACGTGGTGATCATGCGCGGCCTGGCCTACGCTCCGTACGCCGACCTGCTCTGGGTCGAGAGCAGCGAGCCCGACCTCGAGCTCGCCCAGCGCTTCGCGAAGGAGATCCACGCGCAGTTCCCCGGCAAGAAGCTCGCCTACAACTGCTCCCCGTCGTTCAACTGGAAATCCCACCTCAACGACGAGCAGATCGCCGCGTTCCAGCGGGAGCTCGCGGCCTGCGGGTACGCCTTCCAGTTCATCACGCTGGCAGGCTTCCACGCCCTCAACCACTCCATGTTCACCCTGGCCAAGGACTACTCCGAGCGTCAGATGAGCGCATACGTCGACCTGCAGGAGGCCGAGTTCGCCTCGGAGGCCGACGGCTACACCGCCACCCGCCACCAGCGGGAGGTGGGCACCGGCTACTTCGACCGGATCGCCACCGCGCTCAACCCCACCAGCGCCACCCTCGCGCTGGCCGGTTCCACCGAGGCCGAGCAGTTCTAGCCGGCCCGGCCCAGACATCCGCATCGCTTCGAAGGAGAAAACGATCATGACCACGACAACCCAGGCGACGGCCGAACGGCCGACACCGCCCACCACCGGGCGGGCCTTCGGTGAGACCAGCACCGGCAGCTTCGCCACCATCCATCCGCACCTCGAGGTGACCGGGTCCCTCGGTGAGCGCTACGACGAGATCCTCACCCCGGCGGCCCTGGAGTTCCTCGCCGAGCTGCATGACCGCTTCGCCGGCACCCGGCACGACCTGCTGGCCGCCCGGCTGCAGACCCGGGTGGACGCCGCCAACGGGCGCGACCCGCGGTTCCTGCCCGAGACCGCGCACATCCGCGATGACCCGACCTGGCGGGTGGCCGGCGCGGGCCCCAGCCTGGAGAACCGCCGGGTGGAGATCACCGGGCCGACAGACCGCAAGATGGCCATCAACGCGCTCAACTCCGGCGCGGCCGTGTGGCTGGCCGACCAGGAGGACGCGACCAGCCCCACCTGGGCGAACGTGATCGAGGGCCAGCTCACCCTGTACGACGCCGTGCGCGGCACCTTGTCGTACGACGGCCCAGACGGCAAGGCGTATCGGGTCACCGGCGCCCCCTCCGACCGGCAGGATGGCGGCACCCCGGGGTCCACCCCGACCATCGTCATGCGGCCGCGCGGCTGGCACCTGGTGGAGAAGAATCTCACCTTCGTCGACCGGGCCAACCGGCGGATGCCGGCCTCCGGCAGTCTGGTGGACTTCGGCCTCTACGCCTTTCACAACGCGCACCGGCTGATCGAGAACGGCAGCGGGCCCTACTTCTACCTGCCCAAGCTCGAGAGTCACCTCGAGGCTCGGCTGTGGAACGACATCTTCAGCCACAGCGAGGACCACCTGAACCTCGGACACGGCACCATCCGCGCCACGGTGCTGATCGAGACCATCCAGGCCGCGTTCGAAATGGACGAGATCCTCTACGAGCTGCGCGACCACTGTGCGGGCCTGAACGCCGGGCGCTGGGACTACATCTTCAGCATCATCAAGACCTTCCGCGCCAGGGGCCGCCGGTTCGTGCTGCCCGACCGCAAGGAAATCACCATGACGGTGCCGTTCATGCGGTCATACACCGAACTGCTGGTGGCCACCTGCCACCGCCGCGGCGCATACGCCATCGGCGGGATGAGCGCCTTCATCCCGAACCGGCGGGACCCCGCCGTGACTGAACGAGCCCTCGAACAGGTGGCCGCGGACAAGCGCCGCGAGGCCGGTGACGGCTTCGACGGCACTTGGGTGGCGCATCCCGACCTCATTCCCACCGCGAGGGCCGAGTTCGACGCCGTGCTCGGCGACCGGACCAACCAGCTGGAGCGCACCCGCGATGAGGTCCAGGTCACCGCGGCCGACCTTCTGGATGTGGCGTCGGCCGGCGGTCAGATCACCGAGGCCGGGGTGCGCGACAATGTGCGCATCGCCCTGCGCTACATCGAGTCCTGGCTGCGCGGCGTCGGCGCCGCGGCGATCGACAACCTGATGGAGGATGCCGCCACCGCGGAGATCTCCCGCTCGCAGATCTGGCAGTGGATCCACGACAACTCGGCCCTCGCCGACGGACGCCGGATCGACGCGGACTGGGTGGCCGGGCTGGTCGCCGAGGAGATGGCGGCGTTGCCCCGTACGGCAGAGGACAGGTTCGATGACGCCCTCGAGGTGTTCAGGGCCTCGGCGCTCGAACCCGAGTTCCCGACCTTCCTCACCGTCGCCGCCTACGCCCGCTACCTGTAGGCGACAGGCGTCAGCGAACGGCCCCGCCGGCACCCCCGGCCGGGCCGTTTGCGCGTCCGGAGCCGGACTGAGAAGCTGGGACGGTGACCGAGACCACACCGACAGACCCTGCTTCGACAGGCCCCGCACCGACAGGCCCCGCTTCGACAGGCCCCGCACCGACTGGCCCAGCACCGACCGACCCTGCACCGACCCGGCCCGCCGCCGAGGTGCGGATTCGCCCGGCCCGTCCCGACGAAGCCGCGGCGCTCGCCGAGCTGGCCGAGGCCACCTTCGCCCTGGCCTGCCCGCCGCACACCAGCGCCGACGCCATCGCCGCGTTCCTTACGCGTGTGCTCGCCCCGGCGAACTTCGAGGCCTTCCTCGCCGACCCGGACCGGCTCCTGCTCGTGGCCGAAACCGGCGCGGGCACCCTCACCGGCTACACGATGCTCGTCTTCGGTGAACCGCACGACGCGGATGCCGCCGGCGCGATCCGGATCCGCCCCACCGCCGAGCTGAGCAAATGCTATGTGCGCGCCGAGGCGCACGGCAGCGGCACGGCCGCCGCCCTGATGGCGGCCACTCTCGATGCCGCCCGGGAGCGTGGGGCCGCCGGCTCCTGGCTCGGCGTGAACCAGGAGAACGTGCGCGCCCTGCGCTTCTACGGCAAGCACGGCTTCGAACAGGTGGGTATCAAACGGTTCCTGGTGGGCGAGCGCTACGAAGACGACTACGTGCTGGAGCGCGCCCTCTAGATCCGCGAACCGTGAGAAAAAGCCCCGAAAACCTCGAGATTCCGGGGGTTAACTCACAGGTCGCGAGTTCTTGACCTGCTCGTAGGCGGCCAGGGCGGCCCGGCGGGTTTCGCCGAGGTCGACGATGGGCTGCGGGTAGGCCCCGGTGCCCCATTCGGGCACGTTCTGCCGCACGTATTCGTTGGCGGGATCGAACTTGGCCGCCTGCAGTTCGGGGTTGAACACCCGGAAGTACGGCGCGGCATCCGCCCCCGACCCGGCCACCCACTGCCAGCCGAAGGGGTTGCTGGCCGGGTCGGCGTCGACGAGGGTGTCCCAGAACCACTGCTCGCCCAGCCGCCAGTCGATGAGCAGGTTCTTGATCAGGAACGACGCCGTGACCATGCGCACCCGGTTGTGCATGCTGCCGGTGCGCCACAGCTCACGCATGCCGGCATCCACCAACCGGAAGCCGGTGCGGCCCTGCCGCCAGGCCTGCAGGGCGCGCTCGTCCAGCGGCGGCCAGGGGAAGGCGTCGAAGCCGGGGCGCAGGTTGGCCGTGGCCAGATCGGGTGCGTGGAAGAGCACGTGGTACGCGAACTCACGCCAGCCGACCTCGGTGAGGAACCGGGTCGCGCTGCTGGCGGCTGCGCCGGTGAGGCCCCGCCGGGCGACGTCGGTGGCGTGCCAAATCTGGTGCGGACTGATTTCGCCCCAGCGCAGGTACGGCGAGAGCCTCGAGGTGGCCTGTTGCGCCGGCAGGTCGCGTTCGGTGCCGTACCGCGGCAGGGCGTCGTCGAGGAAGGCCGCGAGCAGCTGCTGCGCGGCGCCTTCGCCGGGGGTCCAGGCCTCGCGCAGCCCGTCGGCCCAGTCCGGGTGGCGCGGCTCCAGCTCCCACGAGTCGAGGTCGTCGGAGGGCAGGGTGGCGGGGGTGCTGCGCGCTGGGCTGGCTGCGTCGGTGTCGCCGGGCAGATCGAGCGATGCCGGTGCGGGGTAGGGCGTCCGTGGCGGTGGGCCGGCGGTGCACGCCCGCCAGAACGGGGTGAACACCGTGTACGGGGTGCCGCCGCCGGTGCGGATGGTCCACGGTTCGAAGAGCAGGGAGCCGGCGAAGCTGTGCGCCACGATGCCGGCCTCGGTGAGGCTCGCCTTGATCTGGGTGTCCACGTCGCGCTCGGCTTCGCCGTACCGCCGGTTCCAAAACACCGCGCCGGCGCCGAGCTCATCGACGAGCTCGGCGATCACGGTCGCCGCGGCACCGCGGCGCAGCACCAGGCGGCCGCCGAGGGCCGCCGTGTCGGCGGCCAGGGAGACCAGGCTCTGGTGCAGCCACCAGCGGGCGGCGCCGCCGAGCGGGCGGATGCCGGGGGAGGTCTCGTCGAGAAGATAGACCAGCGTGAGCGGCCGGTCGCGATCGACCGCGGCGGTGAGGGCTGGGTTGTCACCCAGCCGCAGGTCATCACGCAACCAGACCAGCGAAGGCCCGTCGGGATGGGCCGGGCCTGTTTGGGCCGCGGAACCGCCTGCGCCGGTCACGCGGCGCTCTCGTCGACGTCGGAGACCCGCAACACGATCTTGCCGCGGGTGTGGCCGCCCTCGATGGCCCGGTGTGCGGCGCCGCCGTCCTCGAGATCGAAGACCGAGTCGATGTTCACCCGCACGCTGCCGTTGTCGATCAGTGCCGTGATGGTGTCGAGCACCCGGGCGTCGGCAGCGACCTTGTAGCCGGTGGCGCGCACGCCAGCGGCGGCGGCGTCGGCCTGCATGGTGGGCCAGCTGCCGGTGGGGGCGTTCACGAGCAGGCCGTCCGGCCGCAGCACCGCGAGCGAGCGGGTGCCGGTGTCATCGTGCACATTGCCGATCAGGTCGATGACACTGTCGAGGTTCGTGAGGTTCTCCTCGAACCGGGTGGTGCTGTAGTCGATCACCTCGTGCGCGCCGAGGCGCTGCAGGAACTCGATCGAGGCCGTGGAGCCCGTCGCGATGACGTGGGCGCCCAGGTGCCTGGCGAACTGCACGGCGAAGTGGCCGACGCCGCCGCTGCCGGCGTGGATGAGTATCCGCTGGCCGGGGCCGGCCTCGGCGAGGTTCACCATGCCCCAGGCTGTCATCGCGGCCAACGGGATGCCGGCGGCCTCGACATGGCTCACCGCGGCGGGCTTGCGGGCGACGGACAGGCTCGACACCACGAGGTATTCGGCGTAGCTGCCCGCGATCCGCGGCGGCCGGGCCATGCCGTACACGGCGTCGCCGGGCTGCAACTCAAAGGTGTCGTAGGGGGCGCGCACGACGACCCCGCTGAAGTCGTTGCCGAGCACTGTGGGGTAACCGCCGATTGCGGCTGCGGCGCCGGACCCGGCCCTGGTCTTCGCGTCGATGGGGTTGATGCCCGCGGCCACCACGCGCACGAGGAGCTCGTCGCCTACCGCGATGGGCAGTGGCAGCTCGGCCACGTGGAGTTCGTCGGGGCCGCCCGTGCGGTCGATGACCAGGGCGCGCATGGAGGTGGGCATAACCGGGGAAAAGGGCATGTGCCTATTCTGCGCCACTATCCTGGCGTCTTCCCGGCCGGGCGCCCCGGCCGGCTAGGTGCCGGACGGGCCGCGACTGGCGAAACGCTGCTGCAACAACACCGCGACCACGATGATGAGGCCCTTCGTGATGGACTGCACCGAGGTGTCCAGGTTGTTCTGGGTGAACACATTGGTGAGGGTGCTGAAGATCAGCACGCCGAGCACCGTGCCCACGATCGTGCCGCGGCCGCCGATGAGCAGGGTGCCGCCGACCACCACGGCCGCGATGGCGTCGAGCTCGTACAGGCCGCCGTGGGTGGATGTGCCCGCTGTGGTGCGGCCGAGCATCATGATCCCCGCGATCCCGGCGGTCAGGCCGCTGAGCACGTAGACGTAAACCAGGTGTCGCTTCACCCGGATTCCGGCCAGCCTGGACGCCTCCCGGTTGCCGCCGATGGCCACCGTGCGCCGGCCGAAGGTCGTGCGGTTCAACAGGAACCAGGCCAGGATGGCGACGATGAGGAAGACCCAGATCAGCAGGGGGACGCCGATGATGCTCGACCGGGTGAACTGCAGGAAGCCGGTTTCGATGACGATCTGGGTGCGGCGACCGGAGATGAGTTCGGCGAGTCCGCGGGCGCCGACGAGCATGGCTAGCGTGGCCATGAACGCCACGACATTGCCGTACGCGATCACGATCCCGTTGATCAGCCCGGCCGCGATCCCCACGCCGACCGGGATCAGCACCATCAACAGCCAGGAACTCTGGGTGGCGGCGGCCTGCACGGCGGTGAGGCTGGCGACCACGGTGGCCAGGCCCATCACCGACCCGACGGACAGGTCGATGCCGCCCGCGATGATCACAAAGGTCAGGCCGATGCTGATCACCCCGATGATCGAGGCGAAACGGATGATGGTGAGGAAGTTGTCGTAGCTGGCGAATCTGTCGCCGGCGGTGACGGTGCCCACGATCACCAGCACCACCAGCGCGATCACCAACCCGAGGTTGCGGCCGACGGATCCGCTCATGATCCGCCTGAGCACACCTGGACGGTTTTCGCCTCCGGTTTCGGGGACGGTCTGGGCGGCGATGGCACCGTTGGGTTCGCTCACGCTGCTGCTCCTTTCATGACCAGATCGAGCACGCCGGCCTCGTCGATGGCGTGCGCGTCGGTGGTGGTCAGCACCTCGCCGTCGCCGATGACGAGCACCCGGTCGGCGAGTCCGATGACTTCCTCGATCTCACTCGAGACCAGGATGATGGCGGTACCGGCGGCGGCCAGCCGGCGGATGAGGGCGTAAATCTCGGCGCGGGCGCCCACGTCGACGCCCCGGGTCGGTTCATCCAGCAGAAGCACCTTGGTGCCGTGCAGCAGCCAGCGGGCGAGGAGTACCTTCTGTTGGTTGCCGCCGGACAGCGTGCGGGTGGCCCGGTCGGGGTCGGCCGGTCGCAGCTCGAGGGCCTGCATCTGCTCGAGCGCTACTTGCCGTTCGCGGCGCTCGTCGAGGAAACCGCCGCGAGCGAACCTGGCGAAGGTCGACAGGGTGACGTTGCGGTAGACCTGTTCGTCCAGGATCAGGCCCTGGCTCTTGCGCTCTTCCGGAGCCAAGCCGATACCGGCCTTGACGGCGTCATTCACCGAGCCGGCCGCGAGCCGCACCCCAGCCACGGTCACGTGCCCGGCCGAGGCCTTGCGAGCCCCGTAGATGGTCTCCAGGATCTCGGACCGGCCGGACCCGACCAGCCCGGCGAGGCCGACGATTTCGCCCCCGCGCACGCTCAGGCTCACGTCGGCGAAGATGCCGCGCAGGCCGAGGCCCGCCACCTCGATGAGCACCGGGGCCTCGGCGGGCACCGGAACCCGGTCGGGGAAGACGTTCGCCACGGTCCGCCCCGTCATCAGGGTGATCAGGTCGGCGGTGGAGGTGTCCGCAACGCTCAGTCCGACGGCCATGCTGCTGCCGTCCTTGATCACGGTGATCCGGTCGCCGATCTGCCGGATCTCCTCGAGGCGGTGCGAGATGTACACCACGGCGACGCCCTGGGCGGTGAGCTCGCGGATGACCCTGAACAGGTTTCGCACTTCCTCGGAGTCCAGCACCGCGCTGGGCTCGTCCATGATGATCAGCTTCGTGTCGTGGGACAGCGCCCGCGCCATGCTGACGATCTGCTTGTTCGCGGCGGACAGCCGGCCCACCTCAGTGCTGGGCGACAGATTGCCGTGGCCGAGCCGCACGAGTAGGGCGCGGGCGGCGCGATTGGCCTCCTTCACCTTGAGCAGGCCCCCGGAGGAGCGCTCGTGCCCGAGGAAGATGTTCTCGGCGATGGTGAGGCCGTCGACGACGTCGAGTTCCTGGTACATCGTGGCGATGCCGAGGCCGAGCGCGAAGACCGGATGGATGATCGACACTTCATCGCCCTGCCACCGGATGACGCCCCCGTCGGGTTGATACACACCGGAGAGCACCTTGATCAGGGTGGACTTGCCGGCGCCGTTCTGCCCCAAAAGGCAGTGCACTTCGGCCGGGCGAACCTCCAGGTCGACCCCCTTGAGCGCCTGCACGCCGGCGAACGCCTTCGTGATTCCGTGCACCCTGAGCAGGGGTTCCGAATGGTCGTCGTCGATCATGCGGGCAACATAACACACATATGTCGATGCACGAGATTAAGTCGGCGATAAATGGGGATACTTCTGCTACTGTGTGCCGCGTCAGCGTTGATAGGCCTCCGGGATGCACCCTTTCGCCCGGTTTGCTGCGCACCTCTTCGTTGGCGAACCTGCGATTCACCAATAAGGAGGACCACATGCATGCACTACGCACCAGGCGCCGCACGATGCTCCTGGCCGCCGGAACCTCGCTCGCCATGGTCGGACTACTGGCGGCCTGCACCCCCGGCAGCACTGAAGAATCCGACACCGAACCCACCAGTGCCTCGCTCGAAGAGAACGCCGAGACCGGGGACACCGTCGTGATCGGCTTCTCCGGTCCCGCCGCCGACCACGGCTGGCTCGCCGCGATCAACTCGGCGGCCATCGCCGAGGCGGAGAAGTACCCGGACATCGACCTCAGGGTCGCCGAAGGCACCAACGACGCCAACCTCCAGATCAGCCAGGTGGAGGGCTTCATCAACGACGGCGTCGACGCCATCGTCCTGCTGCCCACCGACGGCGCCGCCTTGACCGAGGTCGCCATCCAGGCGATGGAGGCGGGAATCCCGGTGATCAACATCGACCGGGAATTCTCCAGCACCTTCGCCGCCCGCACCACGATCCTCGGCGACAACTACGGGATGGGGGTGAGCGCGGGCACGTACATCTGTGAGGAGGTCGGCGACAACCCTGACGCCGTCGTCGCGGAGATTGCCGGCGTCGACTCGCTGCCGCTGACCCAGGACCGTAGCCGCGGCTTCGCTGATGCCCTCGACGACTGCGGCCTGGCGGTCGAGAACCGGGTGGCGGCCGACTTCACAGTGCAGGGCGGCGAGGCGGCGGCATCCCAGCTGCTCTCTGCGGCCCCGCAGATCGACGCCCTCTGGAACCACGACGACGACCAGGGTGTCGGCGTGCTCGCGGCCATCGATGCGGCCGGCCGGGATGAATTCATCATGGTCGGCGGCGCCGGCTCGGCGAACGCGATGCGAGAGATCGAGTCCGGCGACAGCGTGCTGCAGGCCACGGTCATCTACCCGTCCACCCAGGCCGCAGATGGCATCCGGCTGGCCCGCCTGCTGGTGCAGGACAAGGCGATGAGCGATCTTGTCGAGGTCGAGGTGCCCACCCGCATCGTGCTGAACGCGCCGGTGGTCACGAGCGAGAACGTCGACAAGTACCTGCCGACCGCCTTCGAATCCTGACCAGGCGGGACGCCCGCGGGTACCCGCGGGCGTCCCGCGACACCCACTTCATTCACGCCACGCCGGAAAAGAGGACACGTTGGACGCTCGCCAGTTGAGGATTGCCATGGTCGGCCACGGATTCATGGGGGCGGCGCACTCCCAGGGCTGGCGGGTTGCGCCACGGTTCTTCGATTTGCCGGCGCGGCCGGAGATGGCGCTGCTCGTGGGCCGGAATCCCGATTCCGTGGCCGCCGCCGCCGAGAAGTGGGGTTGGGCCCAGACCAGCACCGACTGGCGGTCGGCGGTCACCCGCGAGGACATCGACGTGGTCGACATCGTCACCCCCGGCCACAGTCACGTCGAGATCGCGATAGCCGCCCTCGACGCCGGCAAGCACGTGCTTTGCGAGAAACCCCTGGCCAATACGGCCGAAGAGGCCGAACGGATGGCGGCCGCCGCCTCCCGCGCGGCGGCGAACGGCGTGTTCGCCATGGTGGGCTTCACCTATCGAAGGGTGCCGGCCGCCACCTTCGCCCGAGACCTGGTGGCCGCCGGAACCATCGGCGAGATTCGTCAGGTGCGCGCCGCGTACCTGCAGGACTGGCTGGTCGACCCCGCGGTGCCGTTGGCATGGCGGCTGCAGAAAGACCTGGCCGGGTCCGGCGCCCTCGGTGACATCGGTGCGCACGCCATCGACCTGGCCGAGTTCATCACCGGTCAGCGGCTCACCTCGGTGAGCGGGGTGATGAAGACGTTCGTGACGGAGCGACCGTTGCTGGCCAGTGTGTCCGGACTCTCCGGCACCGCCTCGGTCGAGCGCGGCGCGGTGACCGTGGACGATGTGGCCCTGTTCACCGGTCGTTTCGACGGCGGCGCTCTCGGATCGTTCGAGGCCAGCCGGATGTCGACGGGGCGCAAGAACGCCCTGCGAATCGAGGTCGCCGGTTCCCTGGGGGCGGTGTCGTTCGATCTGGAAGACCTCAACGCGCTCGGCTATTACGACAGGGCGGCGCCCGCAGACCGGCAGGGCTTCACCCGGGTGCAGGTCACCGAGCCCGAGCATCCGTATATCTCGGCGTGGTGGCCGGCGGGTCACCTGCTGGGCTACGAGCACGGGTTCACCCACCAGGCCCGGGATCTTGTGGAAGCGATCATGGCCGGCCGCCAGCCGACACCGTCATTCGCGGACGGCCTGCACGTTCAGCGGGTGCTCACGGCCGTCGAACGCAGTGCCGCGACCGGTAGCGCCTGGACCCCGACCCTCGAAAGTGCTTGAGCACACCCCCTCTACCCAGCACGGTTCCACCTCAACCCAGGAGAATACGATGCCCCGTCCCGTCACCCTGTTCACCGGCCAGTGGGCCGATCTGCCCTTCGAAGACGTAGCCAGGCTTGCGTCCGGCTGGGGCTACGACGGGCTGGAGATCGCCTGCTGGGGCGACCACCTGGATCCCTGGCGCTGGGATGACGACGCCTACGTGGCGGATCGGCTGGCGATATTGGCCCGGTACAACCTCAAGGTCTACGCGATCTCGAACCACCTCAAGGGCCAGGCCGTGTGTGACGACCCGATCGACCAGCGGCACCGGGACATCCTGCCCGACGTGGTGTGGGGAGACGGCGACCCTGAGGGGGTGCGACGACGTGCGGCCGAGGAGATGAAACACACCGCCAGGCTCGCCGCGAAGCTGGGCGTGAAGACTGTGATCGGCTTCACGGGTTCATCGATCTGGAAGTACATCGCCATGTTCCCCCCGGTGTCGCAGGAGGCCGTCGACGCGGGCTACCAGGACTTCGCCGACCGGTGGAATCCGATCCTGGACGTCTTCGATGAGGTGGGCGTGCGGTTCGCGCACGAGGTGCACCCCAGTGAGATCGCCTACGACTACTGGACCACGGTGCGCACCATGGAGGCGATCGGCCACCGGGAGGCGTTCGGGCTGAACTGGGATCCGAGTCACTTCGTCTGGCAGGACCTGGACCCCGTCGGATTCCTCTGGGACTTCAGGGACCGGATTTACCACGTGGACTGCAAGGACACCAAGAAGCGCATGGTGAACGGGCGCAACGGGCGGCTGGGCTCCCACCTGGCCTGGGCGGACCCGCGCCGGGGCTGGGACTTCATCTCCACGGGCCACGGTGATGTGCCCTGGGAGGACAGCTTCCGGATGCTCAACACCATCGGCTACGACGGGCCGATCTCGGTGGAATGGGAGGACGCAGGTATGGACCGCCTCGTCGGCGCCCCTGAGGCGTTGGAGTTCGTGCGGAGGTTGGCGTTCGAAGCGCCGACGGCCTCGTTCGACGCGGCATTCAGCAGTCGCTGACGGTCCTATTTCGCCAGCGCGGCGGTTTCCATCAGTTCCAGCACCATGGCGTCCACCCGGGCGGGCGAGAGGGCGTGATGGATGGCCAGCATGCTGGCGCCGATCACGGCGGCGTCCGGACCCGCGCCGGACTGGGTGATCTGCAGATGCTGGGTCGCCAGGGGCATCGACCTCGTGTACACGACCTCCCGCACGCCGGCGATCAGGTGTTCGCCGGCCTGCGCCATGGAGCCGCCGATCACGATGACGGACGGGTTGACCAGGCTGACGCAGGCTGTGAGCACCTCACCGAGGTCCCGGCCGGCCTGTCGCACGGCTTGGATGGCCTCGAGGTTGCCGCGCTTGACCAGGTCGACCACATCCTGGTTGGAGTCGACCGGCAGGCCCTGGCCGCGAAGCTGCGCGGCGAGGGCGGGACCGGACGCCAACGCCTCAAGGCAGCCGCGGTTGCCGCAGTGGCAGGGAACCTCGGCCCCACGCTGTACCTGCACGTGGCCGATGTCGCCCGCGATGCCCTGGGCGCCGCGCTGCAGGATGCCGCCGGAGATCACGCCGGAGCCGATGCCGGTGGCCACCTTGACGAAGATGAGATGGTCCACATCCGGCCAGGCGGTCTCGCGTTCCCCGAGCGCCATGATGTTCACGTCGTTGTCGACCAGTACCGGAACGTGGAAATGCGCTTGTAGGGTGCCGCGCACGTCGAACCGGTCCCAACCGGGCATGATCGGCGGGTTGATCGGGCGGCCGCTGCTGTATTCGACCGGTCCGGGAAGGCCCACCCCGATGGCGAGCAGGTCATCCGCGGGCCGGCCGGACGCGCGCAAGAGGCTGTCACCGGCCTCGATGACCCAGTCGAGCACCGAGACGGGCCCGTCGGCGACGGCGATGGCGGCGCTGGTCTCGTGCAGCGGGCGCCCGGTCAGGTCGCTGACCGCGATCCGTATGTGCGAGGCGCCGATATCCACGCCGAGCACGATTTTTGTGCCGGTGGCCAGCGCCACCTGCGAGGACGGCCGGCCACCGGTGGACGGTGCGTCCGTGCTGGGGCCGACGAGGCCGAGCTTGACGAGGGAATCGATGCGCAGGGCTATGGTCGAACGAGCGAGCCCGGTGAGAGCAGCCAGTTCGGTGCGTGTGCGGGAACGGCCGTCGCGAAGGATCTGAAACAGATCACTCGTGCCGGTGGAGCCGAGCGCATCTCCACGACTTATGTCGATCATTGGACAATCAAATCACATCGGTCGACTTATTTCTGTCGAACAGAATCGAATCATCGGGCGGCCGGCTCAGCGGCCGTAGTCGTAGGGTGGCGGGGCGGCGGCACGCTCGCGCTCGCGTTGGTGGTTGAGCAAATCGATCAGCTGGTCGGCGAATCCCACCAGGATCCTGATCTGGTCGTCGTCCCGGTCGATCCAGCGGCACTCCGGCACAGCGTTGCGCGGCACGAAGTTGTCGTGCTCCTCCCACACCAGCAGGGTGCGGTCGGCGCCGAGCACGTACTGCTGCCACCAGATCTGCCGCAGGTAGGAGCGGGGGATGCTGCGCCAGGGCTTGCTGGTGGTCTTGATCTCGGCGAGTTCGAAGACCCCGTTGCCCGCCAGGCCCAGGCCGTCGGGAGTGGCCAAGTGGCGGGGTTGACCCGCGGCATGGAACAGGTTGGTGCTCGGTTCGATGCCGTAGTTCGCCAGCACCCAGGCCGCGATCTCGGGTTCCCGGGCCCGACCGTGGTCGGTGTACGGGTTGCCGCCGAAACCGCTGCCGTTGATCTTCTCCCTCGCCGCGTTGTGCACGGATTTCTCGGTGGCGAGCTTGGCGACATCCGTGGCGGTGATGCCCTGGCTGCGAGCGCGCAGCCAGGCGACCCTGTCGGTGGAGTCGGCGACGATGCGCAGCAAGTGGGCGCTCACGGGCAGTGCGGCGGGCGCGGCCCGGACGGGCGGTGCGAGCATGTCGCCGGTCTCCTCGCCCAGGTCGAACAGGGCGAGCAAGTCATGGGGCACCTGCCCATTCTGCCGCACGCAGAGGCCGGATTTGTGCGGCCGGGCCGATGCCCGAGGGAACGGATGATGGGTTGGAAATCCCAAGCTGACTCGGACTGGGGGTGCGTACTTCCTAGGGAATGCGGGCCGCCTTCCCTAGGCTTGTCCTCATAAAGGGGGACCGGCCGCCAATCCAAAAGGCCGAGAGCGAGTAGGCCCGATCGGCCTTTACACCAGCCACGCAACCGTGGACAGGTGGCCGATAGCAGGCGGTCGTAGTGCACCACGATGTCATCGAGGCGCCCACCCACGCCCACCCACGCCCACTCGCGTCCATATCACCCGGGGCATCGTCCCGGGCCTCCTTCAGCGCGCCCCGCCGAGCGATTCGGCGCGCGCAATTCGTAGTACTGCCGCGCCTTCACCCGAGTGTGCGCGCATACACATTTCGACTGACCCATGAGGTAAAGAAAAATGACCACGATCCCTACCAAAGCCGCGACAATCTTCGGTTCCGTTCTTCTCGTCGGCGGCCTCGCCGTCGGAGGCGCTGCCGTGCCGGCGTTCGCCCACACTCCGGCCGTGAGCGCTGACTGCACGTCGCTGTCGATGAAATTCGAGAGTTACAACGTGATCGCCGCGAAGCCGGCCAGTGGCGGCAAACCGGCCGTTGCGGCCGACGCCACGCCGAATACGGTCACCGTCACCATCGACGGCGTCGCCTCGGCACCGGTGAAGTTCGGCAAGACCTATTCCTCGACGATCGCACTGGACGGCCAGAGGCCGCACACCTATTCGGTGGTTCTCGGCACGCACGACGGGTATGACCGCACCTTCGCCGACAAAACTGTCGCCTGCCCGACCCCGACGCCTTCAGTGCCGCCGGTGACGTCGACGCCGACGCCCACGCCTTCAGTGCCCCCGGTGACGTCGACGCCCACGCCCACGCCTTCTGTGCCGCCGGTGACGTCGACGCCCACGCCTTCTGTGCCGCCGGTGACGTCGACGCCCACGCCGATCGTGCCGTCGGTGAGCGAGACGCCCGCACCGATCGTGCCGCCGGCGAACGCCACGCCCACCCCGACGGCGACTGCCGTCACGCCGGCAGCCGTAACGGCGCCGGCGCCCACCCCCGCGGCGTCAACGCGTGAGCTTGCCGAAACCGGCGTCTCGACCTGGAGCGTTCCGGCCATTGCGGCGAGCGTCCTCGCGATGCTCCTTGGCGCCGGCCTGCTGCTGGCCCGCCGGTTCCGCCGCGCATAACCCGGCATAATCCCCAAGAACGCCCCGGACGAGGAATCGTCCGGGGCGTTCTGTCGTACTCGCGAGCACCTGCGGCCAGGCGGCCCGCTAACCGAGCGGGGGCCCGTCGGGTGCGGTCTGCGTGATGATGGCGCGAAGCAGGTGCATGGGCACCTTGGGCCTGCGGTTGTCATCGAGCAGTCCGTTGGTTTCCTGGAGGGTGTCGGTCAGTTGGGTATAACAGAACCCGGCCAGGAACGAACTGGAGTGGATTGCCGCCACGACGGCGTCCAGACGCTCGAGGAAATCGTCCGCGGTCTGGGCGCTCGAGTAGCCCCAGGCGTCACTGTCCGCATAGTGGGTGGCGAACGAGATGCCGCCGAATTCGGTGAGCATGACGGGCCGCTCACCGATCTCCTGGCCGGCGAGAAGGAGACGGCGCCCCGCGGGCCCGAGGTCGCTGAGAAGCCGGCGTTTTGCGTCGTCGTCGCTGTAACGCTCGCGGAGGGTGTCGCCGATCGATTCATAGTCGTGCACCGAGAGGATGTCGGAGTCGATGTGCTCCCATCCGTCGTTGGAGATCACCGGGCGGGACGGATCCAGCGTGCGGGTGAGCGCGACGAGTGCCCGCGCGTAATTCTGCTGCGCGGGGTCATGGGCGATGTGCTGCACGCCCCAGCTCTCGTTCAGCGGCACCCACGTCACGAGAGAGGGATGCGAGAGGTCCCGTTCCACGACTTCGGTCCACTCCGCCATCATCCGCCGCACGGCCGTGGCGCCGAATTCGAAGGCGCCGGGGGTCTCGCCCCAGACGAGGAGGCCGAGCCGGTCCGTCCAATAGAGGAAACGGGGGTCCTCGATCTTCTGGTGCACACGAGTCGCGTTGAAACCGAGTTCCTTGATGAGCTCGACGTCCCGGCGCAGGGCCTCCGGCGAGGGGCTGGCGAGATGCGACTGGGGCCAGTATCCCTGTTGCAGAACAGACCTCACATAGTAGGGCCGGTCGTTCAGAAGGAACCGGCCGCGAGCGATCGCCGCCGAGCGAAGGCCGAAATAGGAATGTACGACATCCACAGCCGTCCCCTGCGTGTCCGTTGAAGAACCGGTGCGTACCGTCAAAGTGGCATCAATCAGCCGTGGCGACTCTGGGGTCCACAGCAGCTCTTCGTAGGCTTGACCGTTCACCTGAGCCGGGAGCGCGATGGTGAAGACCTGGGTCGTCGCGGTGACGGCTACCGTCGCCTGGGTCAGGGGATCACCGTCGACACTCAGGCTGAGGCACACCGTCGTGCCGGCCGTGGGTCGTCGACTGACATCGATCCGAACACGAACCGTCGCATTCGGCAGGTCCGGTATCCAGTGCACGAGAGTGACGGCCAGGGGGTTCGTGGACTCGAGCCAGACCGGCTGCCAGATGCCGCTGGTGCGGTGATACCAGATTGAGTGCGGTTCGACGCGCCAATCCTGTTTGCCGCGCGGCTGAGTCACGTCGAGGGGATCATCCTCAGCCCTGACCACTATGGAGTGTTCGGCCACACCGGCCGCGACCGCGTCGGTGATGTCGAAGGAGAAGGGGGTGTGCCCACCCTCGTGCTGACCGAGAAACGTTCCGTCAACCCAAACGCTGGCGCGATAGTCGACCGCGCCGAAGTGCGCGCGCAGACGCTGGCCCGTGAAGAAGCCGGCCCGCGCCAGGTCGTTGTCGTCGAAGGACCGCGAATACCAGGCCACCGGGTGGAACCCGGTGTCGTGAATGCCCGAGGCGGCGGACTCGAAGGGGAACGGAACCTGAATGGTTCGATCGAATCGCGCGTCGGCGAACCAACGGGCTGCCAAACCGATGTCGGCGTCGTCGAAGGCGAAGCCCCAGTCCCCGGACAGTTCGGTCCAAGCGGGGCGGACGAGCTGGGGGCGCGGATAGCGCCCGTCCTGCTGGCTGGCGCGAAAGACGGCGGGCGCGAGATCGACGGTGCTACTCATGTCCTCCATCATGCACTGAATTTGCAGCGCTGTAAATCCGCAAATTGAATTGATGCCGTCGCAGCCGGGCCGGTCGGTTCAACCGTGGGGTACTGCTGGCGCGCTTTCCCGAATGACGAGGTCGAAATCCACCAGGCGATGGCGCCCCAGGCCGGTGTAGCCCATGATGCGCTCTTCCAGCATTTCGAGGGCGACGCGGGCCAGCGCGGGCATGTCCGGGGCGATCGTGGTGAGGCTCGGGAAGGTGACGGCCGCGAAGGAGATGTCGTCCCAGCCCACGACGGCCACGTCGTCGGGAATCCGGATGCCGCGTTCCTGGAGAGCGCGCAAGGCGCCGATCGCTGCGAGGTCGTCCCGGCACACCAGGCCGTCAAATCGCAGACCGCGATCCAGTGCTGCTCCGACGGCACGGGCGGCCTCGGCTGGAGCGATGGCCCGGGTGGGGATGAGCAGGGACATATCCAGGACCAGCCCCGATTCCTCGATCCCCTGCTGGTATCCGATGAGTCGCTGCGTGGACGTGGCGGATTGGCCGCTCTCCTCGTGACCCACGAAGGCAATTCGGGTCCGTCCGAGGGCGCTGAGGTGGCGCGTGGCCCGGTTGGCGGCGGCGACGTTGTCGATCATCACGTGGTCGACACCGATCGGCGCCGCGCCCTCGCCCAGCAGCACCATGGGTATGTCGCTGCGGCGCTGGGCCACTTCGGTGGACGTCATCATCGAGGGTTGGAAGAGCATGCCGTCGACGAGGCCGGCCTCACTCGACGAGAGGACGGCCCGCTCGCCGTCGATGGTGCCGGATGTCTCCTCGAGGAGCAGTCGGTAGCCGGCGCCCGTCGAGGCGGCTGCCGCTGAGACCAGACTCGCCAGCTCGGAGAAGTAGGCCAGGCGCACATCGGCGAACGCGAGTGCGATGAGGCCCGTGCGTCCCGTGGCCAGGCGTCGGCCGAGGGCGTTCGGCCGGTAGCCCAGATCATCAATGGCGCGTTGAACCCGCTCCCGCATCGCCGCGGAAACGTGGGGATGGTCGTGCACGACGTTCGACACTGTCTTCATCGACACGCCGGCGTGAACGGCGACGTCCTGGAGTCGCACTCCGGCCATTGCTGCTCCTTGAGTCGGCGCTGCGGGGGCGCGTGAGGGTTTCATCCATGACTCTAGCCTTCGTGCCCGTCTGCTTCGTGATGCGAAGGAAGCTTGACGGATGACTTTCTAGCGCTGTAAATTTATCCCGTCGCATCATCCGCTTTCTGAAGCCGTGCCGGAATGAACACATCACCCGGTCCGGCACCGGCCGGGCACCTGATCCGACTCATTCATCGCCGCGAGTCGGCGACTACTCAAAGGAGAGCACCATGAAGGAAGGATTCGCGCGTCGCGCGATTGCCGCAACCTTGGCGGTTGGAATGGGGGTTGCCCTCGCCGGTTGCAGCACTGGAGGCACGAGCGCCGGTGGTGGAGCCGTGTCCGGCGCGGACTACACCGGTCCCGACGTGACGATCAGCTTCTGGAATGGGTGGACGGGCGGCGCCGCCCCCGTTCTCGTACCGAAACTCGTCGAAGAGTTCAACTCTGAGCACCCGAACATCGTGGTCAAGAACGTTCCCATGGAGTGGGGGGACATCTCGAAGAAGATGCCGCTGGCCATCAAGGCGGGCAAGGGCCCCGACGTGGCCGTCGCCCACGGTGACGATGTCGCCACCTACGCGGCGCAGGGCCTCCTCCTTGAGGCCGACGCCATCATCGACGATCTCGGCTACTCCGCCGATGACTTCCCCGAGGGCCTGATGGACGCCGGCGCATACTCCGGCAGTCAGTACGGGATTCCCTGGAGCGTGACGCCGCTTGGCCTCTACGTCAACAACGATGTCCTGAAATCCGCCGGAATCGACCCCGCGACGGTACCCGCCGACAAGGACGGCTACATGGCCGCACTCGAGACACTCAAGGCAGCAGGCATCCAGGGCGAGTGGGTCGACGGCTACGTCTTCACCGGCACCTTCGAGTTCCAGTCCCTGCTCTGGCAGTTCGGTGGCGACCTGTACAACGACGATGTGACCAAGGCGACCTTCAACTCCGAGGCCGGCGTGCAGGCCCTCACTCACATGACCGACCTGATCGACCAGGGCTACAGCCCCGCGAATGTGGCCCAGGACGGCAACATCAAGGGCCTGCTCTCCGGGCAGACCGCTTACAACTGGAATGGCGTCTGGCAAACGACCAATGAGGCGTTCGACGCGCTGGACTGGACAGCGGCACCGGTTCCCCAGATCGGAACCGAGAAGGCCGTTTGGTCGAGCTCGACCCACTGGATGTTCCTGAACAACAAGGGCCAGGACGCCAACAAGACCTCCGCAGCAGCGACCTTCGTCAAGTGGATGAACGAGAACTCCAGCGGTTGGGCCGAAACCGGTGAGCTGCCCGCAGCAAATGACGTTCGTAACGACCCCGCCCTGATCGAGGCGTACCCCAACCTCGCGACCTTCATCGATGAGCTTCCCTACGCGCACTACGAGACCAGCGCGCCGGGCATCACCGCCGCGAACGCGCTCATCACCACCGCGCTCAACGAGGCGCTGACCGGCAAGAAATCACCCGCGGATGCTCTCGACGACGCGGCCAAGCAGGCCGACGCGATCCTGAAGCAGAACGAGGCGAAGTACGGTGACTAGTCTGGCACCCCTCCCCCCGACCGCCGTGGCGACCCCGATCCCTGCCCCTCGGCGCGCGAGCGCCGGGGGGTCGGGGACCCGCAGGCGAACCTGGACGGCCTATGCCTTCCTGGCTCCGTTCCTCGTTCTCTTCGCTACCTTCGTGGTCGGTCCCGCGGTCTTCGGAGTCTGGATCAGCGTCACCGACTGGAGCCCCTATAAGACCGAGCAGTCGTTCATCGGGCTGCAGAATTACATCGATCTCGTCACGCCGGGTTCGGTCTTCTTCGGCGATTTCTGGCAGAGCCTGGGTGCCACCGGGATCTTCACGGTGGCGAGCGTTCCCTTCCTGCTCGTGATCCCCCTCGGTGTGGCGCTGCTGCTCAACCAGAAAATTGCCGGCGGAACCGTGTTCCGGGCGATCTTCTTCGCACCGTTCGTTCTGGGTGTCGCGGTGATCGGAGTGATCTGGAAGTACATGCTCGACACGCAGTCGGGCATGATCAACCACCTCCTCGGCCTGATCGGTCTCCCCTCCGACATCCCCTGGACCGTCGACGTGCCGTGGGCGTGGGTCTCGCTGGTGGGCGTGACCGTCTGGTGGACTCTGGGGTTCAACGCCGTCATCCTGCTCGCCGGTCTCAAGGGCATCAACACCGACCTCTACGAAGCGGCCGCGCTCGACGGCGCGGGGGCGATCCGCAAGTTCTGGAACGTCACCCTGCCTGGACTGCGACCGGTGATGCTCTTCGTCAGCACCACCACGATCCTGGCGTCCGCGAACATGTTCGGGCAGTCCTACCTGCTCACCAAGGGCGGGCCGGCCAACCAGACCCGCACGGCGATCATGTACATCTCCGACCAGGGGCTCTCGCAGAACAACATGGCGGCAGCGGCGGCCATGAGCTACGTGCTCTTCGCCTTCCTGGCGATCATCAGCGTGATCAACTTCCGCCTTCAGCGGGACAAACCCTAAGGATCATCGATGACTACTCTCACTCCGCGACGGGTGGCGGGACCCGCACGCCTTCGGCGTGGTGCCCTCTACGCCGCGCTGATCGTCGTCGCCCTCACGATCATCCTGCCCCTCGTCTGGATCGTGATCACCTCATTCAAGACCGACACCGATGTCATCTCGAATCCGTATTCAATCCTTCCGAACCCGTTTTCAGTCGACGCGTACGGGACTCTGGCCAGCGGCCAACAGCCGATCTTCCGCTGGCTGCTCAATAGCCTCGTCGCGGCCACGCTGCAGACCGTGATCGTGCTGGTGACCGCCTCGATGGGCGCCTATGCGCTCGCGCGGCTGGAATTCAAGGGAAAGAAGTTCATCTTCGGGCTCATCATCGGCACCCTCCTGGTGCCGCCGGTGATCTTCCTCATTCCCAATTACCTGATCGTGCAGAACCTCGGTTGGCTCGACACCCTGTGGGCGGTCTCCGTCCCCGGCGCGGCCGGTGCCTTCGGCATCTTCTTCCTGCGCCAGTTCTTCGTCGGGCTGCCGACCGAGATCGAGGAAGCCGCGCGTATCGACGGGGCCGGGGATATCAGGATCTTCCTCCAGATCGTGCTGCCGCTGGCCAAGCCCGCGCTGTCGACGCTGGCAATTCTGACCTTTCTCGGCAACTGGAATGACTTCCTGTGGCCCATCTACGTTCTGCTGAGCCCGGAGAACCTCACTCTGCAGCCCGGCCTGTCCCAATTGCAGGGCGCCTATTCCACCCACTTCAGTATCGTCATGGCCGGCGCGGTCATCGCTTCGGTCCCGGTGCTCGTGCTGTTCTCGCTGGCCCAGAAGCAAATCGTTGAAAGTGTCGCCAGCTCGGGCGTGAAGGGGTGAGTCTGCGGCGGGCCGGCGCCTCTGTCCTCGCGTGTGCGGCGGTGGCGTTCCTCGGCGGTTGTGGGCCGGCCGGGTCTCTGGATGCCGCCGCAACCGACGTGCCGGCAGCCTTCGCGATAGACCAGGATTTTCCCGACCCGGATGTGCTGCTGGTCGGTGACAGCTACTACGCGTACGCCACCAATTCGCTCACCGCAAATGTCCAATTCGCCACCTCCACCGATCTCCAGTCGTGGGAGGTGCAGGACGGCGACGTTTTCCCTGACCTCCCGGACTGGGCCGACACCGGGAGGACCTGGGCGCCAGAGGTGACCTCTGGTCCGGATGGCACCTTCCTGCTCTACTTCACCGCCGCCGACAGGGCCTCAGGCCTGCAGTGCATCGGCGTCGCCAGCGCCGCATCGGCCACCGGCCCGTTCGTGGCAACATCGACGGTGCCGTTGATCTGCCCGACCGGCGAGGGAGGCGCGATTGACGCCGGCGCATTCGTCGATGCGGACGGGAGTAGATGGCTGCTCTGGAAGAACGACGGCAACTGTTGCTCCCTGGATACCTGGCTGCAGCTGTCACCGCTCTCGCCCGACGGCCGCACACTGACCGGCGAACCGACCAGGCTCATCAAGCAGTCGGAGGAGTGGCACGGCACCGTGGTGGAGGCGCCGATCCTGATCCGTCATGACGACGAGTACGTGCTCTTCTACTCGGCGAACAGTTACGCCGATGACAGTTACGCCATGGGTTTCGCCACGGCGCCGACACTCCAGGGGCCCTACACGAACGGTGCCGAACCGCTCTTCAGTACGGAGAGTTCCGGCGACCGCTATCTCGGCCCTGGCGGTCAGGACGTGGTCTCCCCGGGCCCGGACCAGCCCGGTGGTGACCAGATCGTGTTGCACTCCTGGGATCCGGCCTACGTCTACCGGGGGATGAGCGTTCTGCAGCTTGACTGGGTCGACGGGCGCCCGACGGTGGTCCCACCGGCCTGACGCCGAGCCGGCGGATTCCAGATGGCATCCGCCGACTCAGCGCGATCGCTCGGCACGGACCTCAGCCGAGGTCCTTGACCACACCCTGCTTGATCAAGAGGCGCCTCTGCGCACGCTTGGCGACAGCCGAATCGTGGGTGACCACGATCAGGGTCAGCCCCTTCGCCCGCCACAGGCCCTCGAGCAAGTCCATGATCTCGTCACGGGTCTGCTCGTCGAGGTTCCCGGTGGGCTCATCGGCCAGCAGCACCGTGGGCTCCTTGACCAGGGCGCGGGCGATCGCGACGCGCTGCTGCTGGCCACCGGAGAGCTCCGCGGGCAGGTGGCTGCCGCGCTCGCCGAGCCCGACGGAGTCGAGCGCCGCCGCGGCCCGCGAGATGCGCTCCGCCGTGGGAACCCCGAGCGGCGCGAGCGCGGTCTCCACGTTCTCCTGCGCGGTCAGGGTGGGGATCAGGTTGAAACCCTGGAACACGAAGCCGATCTCGCGCGCCCGGATTTCCCCCAACGGCCCCTGGCCGAGCTTGGACAGATCCGCACTGCCCAACTCGATGGTGCCCTCGGTGGGCCGGTCGAGGGCGCCCAGCATTTGCAGCAGCGTGGACTTTCCGCCGCCGGTCGGCCCTTGGATGGCGACCATCTGTCCATCCGGAATGGACAGGGTGACCTTGTTCAGGGCCGTGACCGAGCGCTTGCCCTGGTCGTATTTCTTGGTGACATTGGTCAGTTCATACATGGGAGCTCACTTCTGGTGATGAATTCGACGGAGGGGGTCACGCGATGCTGCGCAGTGCCTCGGAGGGGCTCAGGCGCGAGGCGCGCCAGCCGCCGATCGCGCCGGCGAGCAGACCGCCGAGCACGGCGAGACCGACGGCGATGAGGATGACCGACAGGGTCACCGGCACCTGCAGAACGATGTCAGAGGTGGTGGCTTCCACCATGGCCTGACCGAATCCGCCGGCACTGCCGCCGGGGCCGCCCATGGCGGATGCCGGGTCGGCAGTGGCCGCGCCCGCGGTGAGCGTGGGGGCCGCGAGGTTGATCACCAGGATTCCGGCCAGGCCGACCGCGATGCCGACGACGCCGCCGATCAGGCCCTGAACCAGGGATTCACCGGCCACCTGGCGCACGATCCGGCCGTTCGACCAGCCGATCGCCTTGAGGGTGCCGAACTCCCGGGTGCGCCGGGTGACGCCGGAGATCGTGAACAGGATGGCGATCAGGAACGCCGCCGCGAGCACGATGAGCGACAGCCAAAGGCCGAGGTTCTTCACCAGGTCGGCGGCGCTGGAGAGCGACCCTGACACGCTCGAGGCGAGGTCGGACTGGGTCTGCACCGTGGCCTCCGGCAGGGCGGTCTCGACGTCGGCCTGGATCTGCTCGATGTCGGTGGAGGACGCGGCCTGCACGTAGATGTCGGTGACCTGATCGGTCAGGCCGGACAGGGTCTGGGCGACGTCGAGCGGGATGTAGACGTTGGAGGCCGTGGCGGCATCCGCCGAGGAGGCCGTGACCAGGCCGACCACGGTGAAGTCGGTGTCCGCGATGGCGACGGTGTCGCCCACGACGAGTTCGGCGGTGGTGGCGTAGTCGGCGTCGAGGACGGCGACATTGGTGCCGGCGTCAGTGGTCTCCAGGCTGCGTCCATCCGTGAGGCTCACGGCCGAGAGGGGCCCGACGGCCTCAGCGGCCGGGTCCAGGCCCAGCACTGTGAAGGAATCGACGCTGAAGGAGCTGCCGCCGGCACCGTCGGGTCCACCGCTGGGCGGGGTTCCGCCGGCCGCGTCGTCCCCGGTCTGCGGTGTCCCGGCGGAGAAATCGGGCAGGGCGCCGTCGAAGGTGGTGTTGCTCAGCGACAGGGTCGCGGCGGCGGCGGAGACGTTGTCGATGCCGCCGACGGTGTCCAGCGCCGTGGCGTCGAACGCGGTGGTGCCCCGGTCGACGGAGAGCCTGGACTGGCTGACGGTGGTGGTCCCGTCGGCGGTGGCGCCGGCATCCGCGCCGAAGTCGAAGTTCGCCGGCCCGCCGGCGCCTGCTTCGCCCTCGGTGGGCGCGGCCGGGGTCTGGCTGACGGTGATGTCGGTGCCGACGCCGTAGACCGAGGCCAGCACGGTGGACTGTGCCAGCTGTACTCCGCTCGACACTGCGTTGACGATAATGACCAGGGCGATGGCGAGGGCCATGCCGATGGCGACGATGGCGGTCTGCTTGCGGCGACCCGCCAGCTCTCGTCGCAGATACGTGACAAACATCGATTCTCCAGTCCGGCGGCAGGGAGGTTCCCGCCGTTGCCTTCGAAGCTAAGGAGCCCGGTTATGGCTGCACTATGGCCTGCCTATGAATACGCCCAGAAGGCCGCAGGGTCCCGCTCTCTCAGGATCGTCGTGGGCGGCGCATAGCCGGTTCATAGGAAAGGCGGGGATACTTCGGAGCATGAGCACCCGAACCAACGAGCAGCCGACCCACGGACCACGCCTTCGCAAGGCCGACGGCTCCCCGATCCGGGTGCTCGTCGTCGACGACGAACCCACCCTCACCGACCTGCTCTCGATGGCCCTCCGCTACGAGGGCTGGGAGGTGCGCACGGCCGGGGAGGGCCGGGCCGCGCTCACCCTGGCGCGGGAGTTCCGGCCGGACGCCATCGTGCTCGACATCATGCTGCCCGACATCGATGGTCTGCAGGTGCTCCAGCGGCTGCGGGCGGATGGCTACCAAACGCCGGTGCTCTTTCTCACCGCCAAGGACTCGCTCGACGACCGCATCGCCGGTCTCACCGCCGGCGGCGACGACTACGTCACCAAGCCGTTCAGCCTGGAAGAGGTCGTCGCCAGGCTCCGCGGCCTCATCCGGCGCTCCACGATGGCCGTCTCCGACTCCAGCGACCCCCGCATCACGGTGGGCGACCTCACCCTCGACGAGGACAGCTACGAGGTGTTCCGCGCGGGCGAACAGATCGAGCTGACCGCGACCGAGTTCGAACTGCTGCGTTTCCTGATGCGCAACCCGCGCCGGGTGCTCAGCAAGGCCCAGATCCTCGACAGGGTCTGGAGTTACGACTTCGGCGGCAAGTCGTCGGTGGTGGAGATCTACATTTCCTATTTGCGCAAGAAGGTGGACGCCGGTCGCGAGCCGATGATCCATACCGTGCGCGGCGCCGGTTACATGCTGAAGATCGCCTGATGAAACCCGGAGCACCCGTCGGCGACACCCCCATCATCCCGACCCGCAGCGGCCGGGCCCCCTGGACCCTGCGCCGCCGACTGGTTGTGGCCGTGGTGGGCCTGCTTGCCCTTGTCAGCCTGGTCATCGGGGTGGTGAGCGTGGCCATCCTCAGCGCCAACCTGATGGACGGCCTCGACCAGCAGGTGGAGAGTGTGGCCGAACGCTCCAGCGTGGTCGTCGGCGGCGGACGGCCGACCGGCACCGACTTCAACGCCGGCACGCCCACGGCCAGCGAGGTCCTCAACGGGCCCTCTCAACCGCCGAGCACCCTCGCCCTGGTCTACGACGGCAGTGCCGTCACGGCGGGCTACACCGACGACACCGGCGCCGTCGTGGCTCTGAGCAACGACCAGATCACCCAATTGCTCACCGAACTCGACGCCGCGGTGCAGGAGGGGCGCACGTCGGTCCCGTTCAGTGTAGATCTCGGCGGCGACGTGGGCGAGTACCGGGTCCTCGCGCAGGCCGCGCGCACCGGCGCCCTCTACCTTGTCGGTCTGCCCGTGTCCTCGGTGACCGGCACCGCCACCCAATTGGCGCTCATCATCGCCGTCGTGTCGCTGGCCGGCCTCGTGCTGGCGGCGTTCCTCGCCACCGCGATAGTGCGTCTGGCCCTGCGTCCGCTGCAGCGGGTGACGGCCACGGCCACCCGGGTCTCCGAACTGCCACTGGACCGCGGCGAGGTGCTGCTCGTCGACAGGGTTCCGGCCGCGGACACCGACCCCCGCACCGAGGTCGGCCGGGTGGGCTCAGCGCTCAACCGGATGCTCGACCACGTCGACATCGCCCTGGAAACCCGGCAGGCCAGCGAGAACAAGGTGCGCCAGTTCGTGGCGGATGCCAGCCACGAACTGCGCACCCCGCTCGCGTCGATCCGCGGCTACTCCGAGCTCACCCGGCGCAGCGGCCAGGAACTGCCGCCGGACGCCATCCACGCTCTCGGGCGCATCGAGTCGGAGTCGGTGCGGATGACCGGTCTCGTCGAAGACCTGCTGCTGCTCGCCCGCCTGGACGAGGGTCGCGAGCTGGAACGGGAACCCGTGGACCTCACCATGCTGCTCGTCGACGTGGTCAGCGACGCCCATGCGGCCGGCCGGGACCACAGCTGGGACCTCGACCTGCCCGAAGAGCCTGTGCTGGCGGCCGGCGACGGTCCGCGCCTGCACCAGGTTTTCGCGAACCTGCTGGCCAACGCCCGCGTGCACACCGACGCGGGCACCCGGGTGCAGGTGGCGCTCGGCGTCGAGGGGCCAGACGCCGTGGTCACCGTGACCGACGACGGTCCCGGCATCCCGGAGAACCTGCAGGAGACCCTGTTCGAGAGGTTCGCCCGCGGCGACAGCTCCAGGTTCCGCGGTACCGGAGGCAGCACCGGTCTCGGCTTGGCCATCGTGCAGGCCGTGGTTCTGGCCCACGACGGCGAAGTCACGGTGGACAGTCGGCCGGGGCGCACCAGCTTCCGCGTGGCGCTGCCCCTGGCCTGACCTACCGTGCGCCGTCGGGGGAGTTCAGCCGTTTCAGCAGCAGGGCGAACTGCTGCAGGTCGGCTTCGGGCCACGAGGTCAGCCGGCCGTGCAGCAGGCTCTTGTCGCCTCCCGGCACGGCCGCCATCTTCTCCATCGCCAACGGGGTTGCCGCGAGGAACCTGGCGCGCCCGTCGGCCGGGTCCGCGGCCAGCTCGAGCAGGCCGAGGTCCTCGAGCAGCCGGGCCTGACGGCTGATCACACTGCGGTCCACCTCGAGCAACTCGGCCAGCGCGCTGGCGTGCGTGGGTCCGCAGCGTCGCAGGGTGCGCAGGATCTTGAGGCCGAACGGTTGCAGCGCCGGGTCGATGCGCAGGGCCGAATCGCGCAGGGCGCCGCGCACATAGGCCGCCAATTGCATCATCTGCTCCTCGACGTCGGCCAAGGCCTCGGCGGCCTCGGTCGCGGTGTCGGGGGACAGGGCGGCCGTGACGCCGGGCTCGGCGACCGGGGGAAGCTCGCCGTGGTCGGTCATGACCATCACACTAGCGACCGGTGCTCGGGTTTTCCGACGGGTCGGTGCCGGGCTGCACGCGGATCGAGCCGGTCGGGTGGGCCAGGCCCACCGGGGTGAGGCCGGCGGCGGCAGCGCCCACTTCGATCAGCATGTCCTCGGCGTCTTCGAGTTCGCGCAGGTCGTTGTCCTCGAGGTTTTCGGGTGCCTTCTTCGTCGCCTGGGCCTTGGTCAGGGCGATGGCGGTCTGGGTACCGAGCGACGCGTTGGGCATCAGCGCGACCATCACCAGGGTGATCACGGCGAGCGGCACTCCGAGCAGGAAGACCGTGCCGACGCCGGTGCCGTAGGCCGACTCGACGACGACGCGGATGGCGTCAGGCAGGGTGTTGACGTGCGGGATGACGCCGGAGCCCAGCGTCTTCACCGCGATGGCCTGGTCGGCCGGCGCGAGGGTGCCGATGCCGTCCTTGATGTTCTGGGCCACGACGGTGCCGAGCACCGAGCCGAGAACCGAGACACCGATGGTGCCGCCGAGGCTGCGGAAGAACGTGACAGCGCTGGTGGCCACACCCAGGTTGGTGACGTCGATCGAGTTCTGAACGACCAGGACCAGGTTCTGCATGA
Organism: Cryobacterium sp. TMN-39-2; assembly: GCF_004402745.1. Taxonomy (NCBI): domain Bacteria; kingdom Bacillati; phylum Actinomycetota; class Actinomycetes; order Micrococcales; family Microbacteriaceae; genus Cryobacterium; species Cryobacterium sp. TMN-39-2. The sequence goes on along the minus strand of NZ_SOFX01000044.1, from coordinate 24,541 downwards.
CCATGCCCAGGCCCGCGCCGAGCACGAACATGAAGATACCGACCAGGATCAGGTTGGTGTCGTACTGCAGGCTGCCGAGCAGCAGGAGCCCGGCGACGACGAGGACCGAACCAGAGACCATGACGGCCTTCCACTTGCCGGTGCGGCTGATCAGGGTGCCGAACAGCGTGGACGAGATGAGCAGGCCGCCCATCATCGGGATGGTGAGCAGGCCGGACTGGGTGGGCGTGGCCCCGCGGGCCAGCTGCATGTACTGGCTGAGGAAGACGGAGGTGCCGAACATCGACACGCCCACCGAGATGCTGGCGACGGTGGCGAGGGTGAAGGTGCGGTTCTTGAACAGCGTCAGCGGGATGATCGGCTCCGGCACCTTGAACTCGACGATCACGGCGGCGATGAGCAGCAGCGCGGCGGCGGCGACCATGACGAAGGAGGTGACGGATGTCCACTCGAAGTTGTTGCCGGCCAGGGTGACCCAGATCATCAGCAGCGAGACGCCGCCGGCGATCAGCACGGCACCGAGGTAGTCGATCTTCACCACGCGCTTGACCCGCGGGGGCAGGTGCAGGGTGCGCTGCAGGAGCACGATGGCCACGATGGCGACGGGCAGGGCGATGAAGAAGTTCCAGCGCCAGCCGAAGGCATCCGTCACCACGCCGCCGAGCAGCGGGCCGCCGACGGTGCCGAGGGCCATGACGCCGCCGAACAGGCCGGCGTACTTGCCGCGGTCCCGGGGGCTGATGATGTCGGCCATGATGATCTGGCTGAGCGCGGCGAGACCGCCGGCGCCGAGGCCCTGCAGCACGCGGAAGCCGATGAGGGTTCCGGTGTCCTGCGAGAAGCCGGCCAGTGCCGAGCCGATCACAAAGGTGGCCAGGGCCAGCTGGATGAGCAACTTGCGGTTGAAGAGGTCGGCGAACTTGCCCCAGATGGGCGTGGACACCGTGGTGGCGAGCAGGGTGGCGGTGATGACCCAGGTGTATGCGGACTGGTCACCCTTCAGGTCGGAGATGATGATCGGCAGCGAGGTGCTGACCACGGTTCCGGCGAGGATCGACACGAACATGCCCAGCAGCAGGCCGGACAGGGCCTCGAGGACCTGGCGCTTGGTCATGGAACCGTCGGCCGTGATTGCCCGGTTCGGGGGAGTGGTGGTGCGAGAACGGCGTGACATGAATCTCCAGCTAGATAATTGACAGATGTCAACTATAAATACATAGTGGACCTTTGTCAACTAGTTTGCGAAGCCGGGTGGGGTGCTGGCCCGATTTGCGCACCGCCAGGGGGATCCCGTATGGTGGGGAACAGCCAAAGACCGCCGGTTGTCGCTGCCCAGAAATGGAAAAGCGATCGAAGGTTCATTCACGTGAACGGCCCGCGCAGGTGTTCGAAGTTAGCCAGTCAAACTGGCCTCAGCTCCGGCGCTTGCGCTGGAGCTTTTTTCATGTCTGCGCCCCGGGCTACCGGCACATGAATATTTAGAGGAGCGCCATGGCGAACAAGGAAGCAACGGTCGCCGAGCTGCAGGAGAAATTCCAGAGCTCGACCGCCGTTCTGCTCACCGAGTACCGCGGACTCACTGTTGCGAAGCTCAAGGAGCTGCGCACGTCCATCAGTGAGGACGCCACGTACGCCGTGGTAAAGAACACGCTCACCAAGATCGCGGCCAACAACGCCGGCATCACGTCTTTCGACGAGGAGCTCGTTGGTCCGTCCGCTATCGCTTTCGTACACGGTGACCCTGTCGCCGTCGCGAAGAAGCTGCGTGCCTTTACCAAGGCAAACCCTCTCCTGGTTGTCAAGGGCGGTTACTTCGACGGTAACCCCCTGACCGCCGCAGAGGTAGGCAAGCTCGCCGACCTCGAGTCCCGTGAAGTTCTGCTCGGCAAGCTTGCCGGCGCCTTCAAGGCCTCGCTGTTCGGAGCCGCATATCTGTTCAACGCACCGCTGTCGAAGGCTGTTCGCACCATCGAAGCGCTGCGTGAAAAGCAGGAGTCCGCGAACTAGGCATCTGCCTGTACCGCGGTGAGTAACTAAGAAACTAATAGGAGAAAAATCATGGCAAAGCTTTCCACTGAAGAGCTGCTCGAGCAGTTCAAGGGCCTCACCCTCATCGAGCTCTCCGAGTTCGTCAAGGCATTCGAGGAGACCTTCGAGGTCACCGCGGCTGCACCCGTCGCCGTCGCCGGAGCCGCTGGCCCCGCCGCCGCTGCCGAAGAGGTCGAAGAGCAGAGCGCGTTCGACGTCATCCTCGACGCCGTTGGCGACAAGAAGATCCAGGTCATCAAGGTTGTGCGCGAGCTCACCAGCCTGGGCCTCGGCGAGGCCAAGGCCGTTGTCGATGGCGCGCCGAAGGCCGTCCTCGAGGGCGTTGCGAAGGAAGCTGCCGAGAAGGCAAAGGCTTCCCTCGAGGCCGCTGGCGCCACCGTCACCCTCAAGTAATCTCGCCCCGCAAGGGGTTAGTTGCTCGCACGGGCGTCGCATCCATTGGATGCGGCGCCCGCTGCCGTTAACCCGCGAACTGTGAGAAAAGCACCAAAACTCTCGAGTTTCTGGGGCTTTTCTCACGGGTCGCGGGCGATTCGGTCTGTATATGGTGGGGGGATGCCCGCAGCACTTCCTGACATCCTCGGGGACCTCGTGTCCGTCAACCACCGGCTCACCCGCGTCGCGGCCCGCGCAGCGCGCGGCACGGAATCGCCCGCTCTGTGGCGCACCCTCAGCGTGCTGCTCTCCAGCGGCCCGATCCGCCTGGGCGACCTGGCCGAGCGCAGCCGGGTCTCGCAGCCCACCGCCACCAAGCTGGTGGGCAGCCTCGTCGACCGAGGCTGGGTCGAACGCGCCGGCGACCCCGACGATGCCAGGGCCAGCCTCATCGCCAGCACCCCGGCGGGTGTCGCGGCTCTGATCGCCTGGCGGACCGAGCTGGTCGCCGCCCTGCTGCCCTACTTCGCCGACTTGCCCATCGACGATGTCGGCACCCTCGAACGCGCCGTCGCCATCCTGCGCGACAGGGTCGAGGTCGGCGAGCGGATGGCCGCACCGCACCGCGTAACGCCGCCGGACCGGATGGCGGCGGCGCCCCGCCCGGCCTCCGAGCCCCGGTGACCGCCCATTCAGCGTGTGCGGCCGGCCCGGTTAGTGCGAGCGGTGGTCCTGGATGGTCATGCGCGGGCCGCGGCGCGGGGCGCGGTAGCCGCTGCCCAGGATGAGGCGCACCACACGCTGGCGGTGTCCCGCGAAGGGATCGAGCAGTTCGAGCATGCCGTCGTCGTCGACGGGGGATCCGGTCAGGGCCCAGCCCACCTGGGCGGCCAGATGGTAGTCGCCCACGCTCACCGAATCGGGGTCACCGTGCGAGCGCTGAGTCACCTCCGCGGCGGTCCAGCGGCCGACGCCGGGCAGGGACTGCAGCCGTCGTGAGGCCGTGACGGCGTCGACGGGCCGGTCGAGGGATGCCGCCACGGCCGCAACAGAAACGGCCGTGCGTGAGCGGCGCGGATCGACGCCGGCCCGGTGCCAGTCCCACGACGGCACCAGGCGCCAGCGTTCCGGTCCGGGGGAGACCATCATCCCCGCTGGTGCGGGGCCCGGGGCCGCCTCGCCGTGCTGGCGGATGAGCCGGTACCAGGCCCGGTGGGCCTCGAGAGTGGTGACCTTCTGTTCGATGATTGCCGGGATCAGCGCCTCGAAGACCAGCCCGGAGCTGCCCAGCCAGACGCCGGGGTTACGGCGGCGGACCTCGGCAAGAACACCGTGGCCGCCGAGGTCGAGTCCGGTCCAGTCGTCGCCGTCGCCCAGCAGGGCGGGTACCTGGGCGATGCACCACTCGGCGCCCGGTCCCCAGGCCTTGGCGTCGACGCCGCCGTCGGCGGCCTGCCGGAGCAACAGGGTCGCCGGTCCGAGCGGGGTGCGTTGGGTGCGCCAGAGCCCGGCGGCATCGGCGCGGGCGGTGGGGTCGCCGCGACCGCGACTGTGCGGGGCCATGGTGGCCGCCAGGTCGAACGGGCGCCGGGGTGCGTACCGGGTGGATGCCCGGGGGGTGGCATCCCGGTCCGTGCCGGCGGTGGCGTCGTCTGAAGGGTCGGAAATCATCCCCTCGAGGCTAACCCGCGCCGCTGACGGTCTGGGGCGACCACCCCAACTGTTGCGCACGGGCAACAGTTGCGGAGCCGGGTCACCGGGGTGCGCTGGTGCTGGAGCGCATGACCAGGTTGGTCGGCGCCCTGGTGAGACCGGGTGTGACCGGCGCCGACGGCTGCTCGAGCGCACCCAGCAGGGACTCAACGGCCATCCTGGCCTGGTTGCGCGGGTGCTGTTCGATGGTGGTGAGCCGGAACATCTCGGCATACGGATGGCCGTCGATGCCGATCACCGAGAGCTCGGACGGGATCAGGATGCCGAGCTCCCTGGCCGCGACGATGAGGCCGAACGCGATCTCGTCGCTCGCCGCGAAGACCGCCGTCGGCCGCCGGTGCGGATTACCGAACAGCGCCAGACCGGTCTCGTACCCCCCGGGAACCGTGAAGGCGCAGGGGGCGAAGCGGCCATCCCTGGACAGGCCGGCGGCGTGCATGGCCGTGTTGAAACCGGTGAGCCGTTTGGTGTGCACGGCAAAGTCCATCTGGTCCACCTGATCACCGCCGACATGACGGATGTCGGTGTGCCCGAGGCTGATCAGGTGTTCGGTGGCCAGGCGCGCGGCCGCGATGTCGTCGATCGCGATGGTATGCACGCCGGGGATCTCACCGCCGATGCCCACCAGAGGACGGCCCAGCCGGTGCAGGAGCTCCACCTCGGCATCGCTGAGCTCGACGCCCACGGAGATGACACCGTCGAACCGCTTGCGGGCGAGGAAGAAATCGAAGACCCGCTCCCGTTCGGCCGAATGTGCGGGGAGGTTGTAGAGCGTCATGTCGTAGCCCTCGGCGAGCAGGGACTGCTCGAGGCTCTCCAGGATCTCGGAGAAAAACCAGCGGCTGATGAACGGAATGATCACGCCGATGCTCTTTGTCCGGCCGGTCACCAGGCTGGCCGCATTGGGCGAGGCGACGTAGCCGATCAGGGCGGCGGCGTCGACCACCTTCTGACGCGTTTCGTCCGACACGTAGCCCCGGCCGCTGAGCGCCCGGGAGGCCGTGGCCTTGGCGACGCCGGCCATGCGTGCTACATCCGCGATCGCGCTCATGCCAGCCTCCCCGTCGTTGGAACCGCTCTGGCCACCATATCTCCTCGGCGGCCGGGCTGGAATCGGTTCCAGAAATTCGACACCGAAGTGTGACCGGTTTGAAGCGTCGCTGGCATGAGAGCGCGATCTTTGTCAATCTGTAACCATATTGGGCTTGTGTCGAACGAATCTGTGCCGTACTTTGTGGTGTGGAACCGGTTCCTTGTGCAACCGTTTCCAGCACTACGAGCAGTTCCTGCAGCACCTTGGTGTTTGTCCGGGGGATCCCGGCGCACCGCAACCACTCAACGAGGAGGAAGAATGCGGTCATTCCACCGCCGAATCACAGCACCCATCGCCATGGTCGCGATTGCCGGGCTGACATTGGCCGGCTGTTCCGGTGGTCCCGGCAGCACGAGCGCCGAAGCCGGAGCCGAGGGTGACGGTGTCGTCACCGTCTACGGCACCATCGCTGACACCGAGGCCGAGCTTCTCGAAGAGTCCTGGAAGGCTTGGGAAGAAGAGAACGACATCGACATCCAGTACGAGGCGTCGAAGGAATTCGAAGCTCAGATTGCCATTCGTGCTCAGGGTGGCAGCGCTCCAGACCTCGCGATCTTCCCGCAGCCCGGCCTGATGGCCGACCTCGCCAGTCGCGACTTCCTCAAGCCGGCCCCCTCGTCCGTTGAAGACAACGTCGACGAGTTCTGGTCCTCCGACTGGAAGGCATACGGCACCGTCGGCGACACGTTCTACGGCGCTCCGCTGATGGCCAGCGTCAAGGGCTTCGTCTGGTATTCCCCGGCCAAGTTCACCGAGTGGGGTGTCGAAGTTCCCGAGACCTGGGACGAGCTCCTCGCCGTGACGAAGACCATCCAGGAGAAGACCGGCACCGCCCCGTGGTGCGCCGGATTCGGCTCTGGTGACGCAACCGGTTGGCCGGGCACGGACTGGGTCGAGGACCTCGTTCTGCGTGAGGCCGGCGCTGAGACCTACGACAAGTGGGTTGCCAACGAGATTCCGTTCACGGACCCGGCGATTGCATCCGCATTCGACTCCGTCGGCGAGATCCTGCTGAACCCGTCCTACGTCAACGCCACCTTCGGCGATGTGAGCTCGATCAACAGCATCGCGTTCGGTGACGTAGCCACGCCGCTCGCCGAGGGCACCTGCGCCCTGCACCACCAGGCATCCTTCTTCGACGGCTTCATCACGGATGCCGGCGGCGAGGTCGGTCCCGACGGTGACGTGTGGGCCTTCATCACCCCGGCCCAGGAGGCCGGTAGCCAGGCTGTCACCGGTGGTGGCGAGATTGTCGGAGCGTTCTCGGACGACGCAGACACCCAGGCCGTGCAGACGTACCTCTCCAGCGATGACTGGGCGAACAGCCGCGTCAGCCTCGGCGGGGTCATCAGCGCCAACTCGGGTCTCGACCCGGCCAACGCGCAGAGCCCGATCCTGCAGGAAGCCATCAAGATCCTTCAGGACTCGGAAACCACTTTCCGCTTTGACGCCTCCGACCTGATGCCCGGCTCCGTTGGCGCCGGCACCTTCTGGAAGGGAATGGTCAACTGGATCAATGGAGCCCCGACGGGTGAGGTGCTCACGAGCATCGAAGCCGGCTGGCCCTCCAACTAGTCTGGTTCGACAACCGGCTCGTCTAACAGCCCAACCGTGCGGGTCGTCCTCTGAGGAGGGCGACCCGCACCCCCTACTGGTGTACCGGGGCGGTTGTATTCCGCCCCACCAGCAAAACACTGTGAGTCCGCAGTCGTACTCGAGAGGTTTCACATGTCGGCATTCCTTGCCTGGCTGGCTGACTTGCCGCCCCTGGTTCAAGTCCCCATCATCATTCTCGCGTTCGTGGCCCTGGTGGCCGCGATCCTGTTCTTCGTCGAAATAGCCCCGCGAACGGGCACCGTTTACACCGTCATCCGTCTCGCCGTCTGCATCGCCGCACCCCTGCTGATCCTGGTCGCTGCCGGATCGTACTGGTGGGCCATCGCCGCGGCCGCCGTCCTCGGTGGGGTCTTCTTCATCGTCGACTACCGCTCGCGCTCCGGCGCCGGCTACCTCTTCCAACTCTTCGGCTTTCTCGCGCCGGCCATCCTGCTCCTGATCGTCGGCCTCGTCATTCCGACCATCCAGACCACGGTGCAGGCGTTCATGAACTCGCGGGGAACCGAGTTCATCGGCTTCGACAACTTCATCTGGGTGTTCACGCAGCCCGAGGCCATCCGCACCGTACTCAACACGATCGTCTGGGTGCTCATCACCCCGCTCGTATCGACGATCGCCGGCCTGGCCTACGCGGTCTTCATCGACAAGAGCCGCGGTGAGAAGTACTTCAAGATCATGGTCTTCATGCCTATGGCCATCTCCTTCGTCGGGGCGTCCATCATCTGGCGCTTCATCTACACGGCGCGTCCGGCCGACCAGAATCAGATCGGCCTGCTCAACCAGATCGTGGTGTGGCTCGGCGGCAACCCCGTCGACTTCCTCGCCGTCGCACCCTGGAACACGGTCTTCCTGATCGTCGTGCTGATCTGGGTACAAACCGGATTCGCCATGGTGGTGCTCTCCGCGGCCATCAAGGGTGTGCCGGCCGAGCAGCTGGAGGCCGCTGAACTCGACGGCACCAACGCGTGGCAGAAGTTCACCAACGTCACGGTTCCCGGCATCCGCAGCGCCCTCATCGTTGTCCTGACGACGATCTCCATCGCCTCCCTCAAGGTCTTCGACATCGTCCGGACCATGACGGCAGGCTCCAACGACACGAGCGTCATCGCGAACGAGATGTACACGCAGTTCAAGAACTTCGAGCAGGGCCGGTCCGCCGCCTTCGCCGTGATCCTGTTCCTGCTCGTCCTTCCGATCGTCGTCTACAACGCCCGCCAGATTCAGAAGCAGAGGGAAATCCGATGAGCGCGATTCTTCCGGTGGAGCTCCCCGTCGACAAGAACACCAAAAACCAGCTCCGCCGCGGCGAACGCCGCGGGGAGTTCACCGCGGCCAAGCGCACCAAGAAGCGGTTGACCAGCCGGGGCGCCACGATCGCGGCACTCGTGATCGCCGTGCTCTGGACGGTGCCCACCTTCGGTCTCTTCGTCTCCTCGTTCCGCCCGGCCCAGGAGGTGCGCACCACCGGATGGTGGACGCTCTTCTCGAACTGGGGCCTCACCCTGGACAACTACAGCGAGGTGCTCCAGGCCGGTAACAGCCAGCTGAATCTGGCCGGCGCGTTCATCAACTCGATCGCGATCACCCTGCCGGCCACGCTTCTGCCCCTGATCATCGCCAGCCTCGCGGCCTACGCGTTCGCGTGGATCAACTTCCGTGGCAAGAACGTGCTGTTCATCGCGGTTTTCGCGCTGCAGATCGTTCCGCTGCAGATGGCCCTGGTGCCGCTTCTGCAGTTCTTCTCACGGGGTGAGATCTTCGGCTTCCCGGTGGTCTCCTCGATCAGTGACGCCGGCGGCTATTCGCAGGTGTGGATCGCACACACGATGTTCGCTCTGCCGCTGGCCATCTATCTGCTGCACAACTTCGTGTCTGAGATCCCCGCCGACGTCATCGAGGCGGCGCGGGTCGACGGCGCCGGTCACGGGCAGATCTTCTTCCGGATCGTGCTGCCGCTGACCATGCCCGCGATCGCGTCCTTCGCCATCTTCCAGTTCCTCTGGGTCTGGAACGACTTGCTCGTGGCGCTGATCTTCGCGGATGGCGCGGTGGCACCGATGACCAAGCTGCTGGCCGAGATCACCGGTAGCCGGGGCCAGGACTGGCACCTGCTCACAGCGGGCGCGTTCATCTCGATCCTGGTTCCGCTGATCGTCTTCTTCAGCCTGCAGCGCTACTTCGTGCGCGGCCTGTTGGCCGGTTCCACGAAGGGCTAGCTTCCCCACCTGGCCGGGCCGGCACTGGACTCGGCTGCGACGGACCGGTCCCGGATTTCCGGGGCCGGTCCGCTGTCTTAGAGTGAGACCATGAGCGGATCGCACGGCACGGGCGGACGTCCCCCTGAAGAGTTTCGTGGCCGCCGCAACCGCGTCAGCGGTGACGACCCGGCCGCCCAGAAGGCGCAGAACGCCGAAGCGCCCGAGATTCCCAACCTGTTCGGCCGCATCAGGGCCCTGTTCGCCCCGCACGCCCGGAAGCTCACCGTCACCGTCATCCTGGTGCTAATCTCTGCGGCACTGTCGGTGCTTCCGCCGCTGCTGATCCAGCGCGCGTTCGACGAGGGTCTGTTCCCGCCCTCCGGCGGCCCGGACCTGCAGCGGCTGACCGTGCTGGTGGCGCTGATGATCGCGGCCTATCTCACCACCGCGCTGCTGGGTGTCTGGCAGACCTGGCTCACCGCAACCGTGGGCAACTCGGTGATGGGTGAACTGCGGGTGCGGCTGTTCACCCACCTGCAGGCGATGGAGCTGAGCTTCTTCACCCGCACCAAGACCGGCGTGATCCAGTCCAGGCTGCAGAACGATGTCGGCGGGGTGGCGAGCGTGCTCACCAACACCGTCTCCAGTGTGCTCGGCAACGCCGTCACGGTGATCGCCGCGTTCGTGGCAATGCTGCTGCTCAACTGGCAGCTGACGATCGTGGCCGTGATCCTGATGCCGATCCTGGTCTTCGCACAGCGCCGGGTGGGCCGGGTCCGGGCCCGCATCGCGGGCAAGACCCAGGAGTCCCTCTCCGACATGACCGCGATCACCCAGGAGACCCTGAGCGTGTCCGGCATCCTGCTGTCCAAGAGCTTCACCCGGCAAAAGGCCGAGATCGCCCGGTACGCGCACGAGAACGACAACCAGGTGCACCTGCAGGTCAGCCAGCAGATGAGCGGCCAGTGGTTCTTCGCCATGGTCAGCATCTTCTTGTCCAGCATCCCGGCCATCGTCTACCTGGTCGCCGGCCTCCTCCTCACGAACGGCGCCACCGACATCACCGCGGGCACCGTCGTGGCCTTCACCACGGTGCAGGCGCGGCTGCTCTTCCCTTTGCTGGGGCTGATGCGGGTGGCCCTGGACCTGCAGACCTCCAGCGCACTCTTCGCGCGCATCTTCCAATACCTCGACCTCACCCCCGCCATCAGCGACGCTCCCGGAGCCCGCCCGGTGCCCGCAGTCACCGGCCGGGTGCAGTTCGACACCGTCACCTTCGCCTACCCGGATGCCGACGCCGACGCCCGGCCGACCCTCGACGCGGTCTCGTTCACGATCGAACCCGGCGCGTTCGCCGCCTTCGTCGGGCCCAGCGGCGCGGGCAAGACCACGGTGTCGTACCTGATCCCGCGCTTCTACGAGGCGACGGGCGGCCGGGTGCTGTTCTCCGGGGTCGACGTGCGTGACCTCGAGCAGGAGTCGCTGGTCTCCCACATCGGCATCGTCAGCCAGGAAACCTACCTCTTCCACGCGACCATCGCCGAGAACCTCCGGTACGCCAAACCCGAGGCCACGGATGCCGAGCTCGAGATCGCCGCGCGGGCCGCGAACATCCACAACACCATCGCGTCTTTCCCGGACGGCTATGACACCGTGGTCGGCGAGCGGGGCTACCGGCTCTCCGGCGGCGAGAAGCAGCGGGTGGCCATCGCCCGGGTGCTGCTGAAGGACCCTGAGGTGCTGATCCTCGACGAGGCGACCAGCGCCCTGGACGCGATCTCCGAGCGGGTGGTGCAGGCCGCCCTCGATACCGCTTCCCGCGGGCGCACGACCATCGCCATCGCCCACCGCTTGTCGACGATTGTGACCGCCGATGTGATCTTCGTCATCGACCACGGTCGCGTCGTCGAGGCCGGCACCCACCAGGAGTTGCTTGCCGAGGGCGGCACCTACGCATCCCTCTACGCAGAGCAGACCCCCGTGCAGGCTCGCGAACTGTGAGATAAGCCCCGAAAACCTCGAGTTTCTGGTGCTGAGGTCACGGCTCGCGGTCGGCGAGCATGGACTCCATGAGGGTGATCTCGGCCTCCTGGGAGATGATCACCGAGTTCGCAAAACCGAGCACCGAGGTGTTGTTGGCACGATCTTGCACCGACTCGGCCATTTCGACGGCGCCCAAGTGGTGGGCGATCATCAGGGTGAGAAATCGGCGCTCGGCGTCGACTCCCGTCGATGCGGTGAGGTCGGCGATCTCCTCGTCGGTGGCGAGCCCGGGCATCGGGGCGCCCGGGATGTGGGTTCCCTCGGGGTGCGCGTGAGAGGTGTCCGAACGGCCGGGCCGGGTCATCCAGGTCATCGAGGGTTCGGGGCCGGCCTGGGACAGGTCCCACTCGGTGAGCCAGCCGTAGAGCTGGCCGGCCTGCTGCGCCTGGGTAGTGGCGATGTCGTAGCCGAGCAGGCGCACATCCGCCGCCTCGGTGCGGTCGCGGATGATCATGGCCAGTTCGACCCCCTGCAGGTGGTGCACCTGCATGTCGCGCGCAAAACCGGCCTCGGCGCTGGTCGATGTGGGCGTGGGATTGTCGATGGTGCTCAGCCGGCCGACGGAGAAGCCGACCAGGCCGATCGCGACGGCCGCAATCGCGGCCGTGACGACCAGCGCGGCACGCCGGGCCGAGCTACGCCTTTCCGGGGGCATCGTAGGCGCCGGTGCAGAGCGCGCCGGGTTCGGGAACGTTGTTGCTCTTCCAGTGCTCTTCGAAGAACGCGGCGATGCGCTCATCGTCGGCCGAGTCGACCTGCAGTTGCACGTTCCAGCCGCTCACCACGATGGGGGCGGGCAGGCCGTCGAACGGCGAGAGGATCACGTAGGTAGACGGGAGCGTCTGCTTGAGCGTGGCCAGCTCGTCATCGGAGATGGCGGGGTCGTAGGTCACCCAGAGGGCACCGTGCTCGAGGGAGTGCACGGCGTTCTCGTTCGGCACTGGTTCGGTGTAGACGCCGCAGTTCAGCCAAGTTGGATTGTGGTCGCCGCCGGCGGGCGGGGTCTGCGGGTACGAGACGGGGGTCTCCACGTGCAACGAGGCGTTCTCGAACGTTTCCACACCGTCGATGTCGGCACCGTCGCCACCGGCGGAGTAGCTCGCGCTCTGCGGGGTGAGCACGATCGAGGTGATCAGCAGGCCGATGACCGCGACGGCCACGGTGATCCCGCTGATCAGGCCGATGCGCCGGTTGCGGGCGCTGCGTTTTTGATCGCGGTGGTACTGCTCGAGCTTCTGGGCGCGCTGCGCCGCCCGTTGCTGCTTGACGCCGGGCTTGGGCGACGAAGATCCGGATGTGCCGGTGGGCGGGGCAGGGGTCACGAGGGGCCTCTTTCGTTTGCTGTGCACTTATTCGAACGCATGCACCGGTGCGTGGGCTTCCTCGGTTTGTGATCTCACAGATGCTTCACAGGCTGGCCGCGCCTCCCGGGCGGCGACTAGAGTGAAGGAGTGATCACCCTGACGTCGTGTCCCTGTTGCTGCTTTCGCTAGCCGACCCGCACACTCACACTCTCGGTACCAGGACCGCCCACCCAGGCCAGCGGCCACGCCTGCATCGTCCCGCGACACGTCGATCGACGTAAGGATCCCATCATGAAAATCGCTGACACCATTCTCGACCTCATCGGCAACACGCCGCTGGTCAAGCTGCACAAGGTCACGGAGGGCGTGTCCGCCACCGTGCTGGTCAAGCTCGAATACCTCAACCCCGGCGGGTCCGCGAAGGACCGCATCGCGACCCGCATCATCGACGCCGCCGAGCGTGACGGGCAACTGCTGCCGGGCGGCACCATCGTCGAGCCGACCTCCGGTAACACCGGCGTCGGCCTGGCCCTGGTGGCCCAGCAACGCGGCTACAAGTGCGTATTCGTGCTGCCGGACAAGGTGGGCGAGGACAAGCGCAATGTTCTCACCGCCTACGGCGCCGAGATCGTCGTGACACCGACATCCGTCGCCCCCGACGACCCCGAGTCGTACTACAGCGTGTCGGACCGCCTCGCCCGCGAGATCCCCGGCGCCTTCAAGCCCAACCAATACGCCAACCCGAACGGCCCGCTCAGCCACTACGAGTCCACCGGCCCGGAGATCTGGCGCGACACCGACGGAACGGTCACCCACTTCGTCGCCGGCGTCGGCACCGGCGGCACCATCACCGGAACCGGCCGCTACCTGCGGGAGGTGTCGAACGACGCCGTGCGCATCATAGGCGCCGACCCCGAGGGGTCGGTCTACTCCGGCGGCACCGGTCGGCCCTACCTCGTCGAGGGCGTCGGCGAGGACTTCTGGCCTGGCGCGTACGACCCGGCCGTTCCGCACGAGATCATCGCGGTCTCCGACGCCGACTCCTTCGCCATGACCCGCCGTCTCGCCCTCGAAGAGGGCATCCTGGTCGGCGGCTCCAGCGGCATGGCGGTCGTCGCGGCGCTGCGGGCCGCGAAGGACCTGCCCGCCGACGCCGTCGTGGTCGTGCTGCTGCCGGACGGCGGCCGCGGCTACCTGGGCAAGATCTTCAACGACGGCTGGATGCGGAGTTACGGCTTCTCGAATGCGCCCGCCGGCCACACCGTCGCCGACCTGCTGCACTCCAAGACCGGCACCCTTCCGGCGTTCGTCTATGTGCACCCGAACGACACCGTGCGCGACGCCATCGAGACCATGACCTCGGCGAGCGTGTCACAGCTGCTCGTACTGACGGCCAAGCCGCCCGTCGTGATGGGCGAGGTTGTGGGTGCGCTCGACGAGCGCAGCCTGATGGGCCGGGTGTTCTCCGGCGAAGCCCAGCTCACCGACAAGGTCGGCTCGATCGTGGGCGACGCCCTGCCACTGATCGGCGTGAACGAGCCCGTCGGTTCGGCGCGCGCCGCGTTCGCCGAACACGATGCGCTGCTCGTCACCGACGGCGGCAAGCCGCTCGGCGTGATCACCCGGCACGACCTCCTCACCTACCTCAGCGTCTGAAAGCGATAACACCATGAGCCAGTCCGAGAACCAGAAGTTCAACACCATCGCCATCCACGCCGGTCAGGAATTCGACCCGACCACGGGCGCCGTCATCCCGCCGATCTACCAGACCTCCACCTACGTGCAGGACGGCATCGGGGGACTGCGCGGCGGCTACGAGTACAGCCGCGGCGGCAACCCCACCCGCACGTCACTGGAAACCATGCTCGCCGCACTCGAAGGCGGCCGGCACGGGCTGTCGTTCGCCAGCGGCCTCGCCGCCGAGGACAGCCTGCTGCGCTCGGTCCTCGTTCCGGGTGATCACGTGGTGCTCGGCAACGACGTCTACGGCGGCACGCACCGGCTGATCAACCGAGTGCACGGCGCCTGGGGTGTGCGCAACACGACGGTGGAGATGAGCGACCTGGCCGCTGTCGAGGCCGCGATCCTCCCCGGCGAAACGAAGATCCTCTGGGTGGAGACGCCGAGCAACCCGCTGATGAAGATCAGCGACATCGCCGGCCTCGTCGAGATCGGCCACCGGCACGGCGTGCTCGTGGTCGTGGACAACACCTTCGCGTCCCCCGCCCTGCAGCAGCCCCTCGCCCTCGGCGCCGACGTCGTCGTGCACTCCACCACCAAGTACCTCGGCGGACACTCCGACGTCATCGGCGGCGGCCTGGTCATCAACGATGACGAGCTCGCCGAGAAGGTCAAGTTCATCCAGTTCGCGGCCGGCCCGGTGTCCGCGCCGCTGGACGCCTGGCTCACCGTGCGCGGCATCAAGACCCTCGCGGTGCGGATGGACCGGCACAGCAGCAACGCACTCACCATCGCCCGGTACCTCCAGACCCACCCCGCCATCGAGAAGGTCTACTACCCGGGCCTGGAAAGCCACCCCGGCCACGAGCTGGCCAAGGCCCAGATGAGTGCCTTCGGCGGCATGCTCTCCCTGGCGTTCCGCGGCGGCGAAACCGCGGCCCGGCGGTTCGCCGAGTCGATGCACCTGTTCCAGCTGGCCGAATCGCTCGGCGGCGTCGAATCGCTGGTGAACTACCCGTCCGAGATGACCCACGCCTCGGTGCGCGGCACCGAGCTCGAAGTGGCCACCAACATCGTGCGCCTGTCGGTGGGCATCGAAGACATCGACGACCTGCTGGCCGACCTCGCTCAGGCCCTGCCCAGCGCCTGAGGCCGGCGCCGGGTGGTGCTGTGGCAGCACGCGGTCACTCCGGGGTGGCGGGAAGTCGATGAACCATGTCAGTTCTGCCATTGGCGGGGCCGCGCGGATCGGGCACACTGGACCCAAGGGAGCGGTTTTGCTCCCAACCAGGTCTTTTTCCCCTCCCCGTGACCGATCAGAGAGAACTCCTATGCCGGCTTCCGCCTCCAGCTTCGTCGACCTCAGCCACGAGATCAGCGCGGGGCTGGTGACCTACCCCGGACTGCCGGCGCCGGTGATCACACCGCACCTCACCAGGGCGGATTCGCGCAGCCGTTACGCGGAGGGCACCGAGTTCGCCATGGACACCATCACGATGATCGGCAACACCGGAACGTACCTCGACAGCCCGTTCCACCGGTACGAGGGCGGGGTCGACCTGGCCGGGCTGCCGCTCGAGGCTCTCGCCGACCTGCCCGCACACGTGTTCCGCTGCGAGCAGGCGTCGGAGCGAGGGATCCCGGCGGCTGTCTTCGACGGCCTGAACCTGGGTGGAACCGCCGTTCTGCTGCACACGGGGTGGGACCGCCACTTTGGCACGGCAGCTTACGCGAGAAGTGCGCCGTTCCTCACCGGGGACGGCGCCGCGGCGTTGGTGGCCGCCGGCGTGACCCTGGTGGGAATCGATTCCCTCAACATCGACGACACCGAGTCCGGCGGGGAGCGGCCGGCGCACTCACTTCTGCTGGCCGCGGGGATCCCCGTGGTCGAGCACCTCACCGGGCTCGGCGGGCTCCCCGACCGGGGAGCCCGATTCACCGCCGTGCCACCGCGGGTGCGGGACTTCGGCACCTTCCCGGTGCGGGCGTTCGCCCGGCTGCCCTGACCCTGCGACTGTTCCCCGTGCGGACACGTGCGCCCGGTGCGCCGGGAACAGTTGTCCGCACGGGGAACAGTTAGCCGCTATCGGACGCTGTGCACCACGCGGGTGAATCCGGCCGGCACCAGGACGGTGCCGTCGACCGTGGCCTGGGTGAGCAACTCGGTTCCGGTGGCCGGCCAGGACTGGTCGGCATCCGTGTGGTTGATCACGAACAGGAACTCGTCGGTGTCGGTGGACCGGATGATGGTCTCGACGCCGTCGATGCCGCGGGCCGCCTCGATGCCGGCGGTGTTGAGGACGTCCAGCAGCAGGGAGTCCAGGTCGGTTCCGGTCAGCTTGGTCGAGATGTACCAGGCCGACCCCGCACCGAACGCGTTGCGGGTGAGGGCCGGTCCGCCGGCGGCCGGGCCGTCCACGTACCGGGCCAGCACCTCAGCGGTGGAGACCTCGATGTCGTCGGTCCAGGCGGTTCCGGTGCGGGAATCGCTGAGGGTGACGGTCTCGTTCTCGTGCAGGGGCAGGAACTCCGGGATGGTCAGGCCGAGCACCTCCCGGAGCGCGCCGGGCGCGGCTCCAGGGTAGACGGTGTCGTTCTCGTCGACGATGCCGGAGAAGTAGGAGACGACCAGGTGGCCGCCGTCCCGCACGTAGCCGGTGAGGTTCTCCGAGGCCGCCGGACCGGCGAGGTAGAGGCTGGGCGCGATAACGAGGTCGTAGCCGGTGAGGTCGTCGCGCGGATGCGCGAAGTCCACCGACACGTTGCGGTTCCACAGCGCCGTGTAGAAGGCCTCGAGGCGTTCGCGGTGGCCCAGTTCGGCGCTCGGGCGCCATTCGAAGTCCTGTGCCCAGAACGACTCGGTGTCCCAGAGCAGCGCGACGCGAGCCTGCACGCGGGAGCCGCGCACGGCCTCGAGGGACCCGAGGGTTTCGCCCAGGGCGACGACCTCGCGCCAGACCCGGGTCTCGGCTCCGGCGTGCGGCAGCATCGCGGAGTGGAACTTCTCAACGCCGAACCTGGAGGCCCGGAACTGGAAGAACAGGATGCCGTCGGCGCCGCGGGCCAGGTGGGAGAGTGAGTTGCGGGCCATCTCGCCGGCACGCTTGGCGATGTTGCGGGGCTGCCAGTTGACGGCGCCGGTGGAGTGCTCCATCAGGATCCACGGGGCGCCGCCGGCCAGCGACCGGGACAGGTCGGCATCCATGGCCAGCAACACATGGTTGTCGGCGCGTTCGGCCACCAGGTAGTGGTCGTTGGCGACGATGTCCACCTCCCTGGCCCACTTCCAGTAGTCGGGGGAGAGGCAATTGGTGGCCATGAAGTTGGTGGTCACGGGGATGTCCGGGGTGAACCGGCGGATGACATCGCGCTCGTTGATGTAGCACTCGAGCAACGCGTCGGAGGTGAACCGGTGGAAGTCCAGGCGCTGCGCCTGGTTGCTCACCGAGGCCGACTGGCGGGGCGCGTCGATCTCGTCCCACTCGCCGTACACCTGTCCCCAGAAGGTGGTGCCCCACTTCTCATTGAGGGTGTCAAGGGTGCCGTAACGCTTCTGCAGCCAGACCCTGAAGGCGGCGACGGAGTGGTCGTCGTAGGAGTCGCTGATGGGCGCACCGTACTCGTTGTGCACGTGCCAGAGCACAAGGGCGGGGTGGTTCGCATACCGGCGGGCGAGCTGCTCGGTGATGGCCGCGGCGGCCCGGCGGTAGTCGGGGCTCGACGGGCTGACCATGCCGCGGGAACCGTTGCCCAGGGTGATGCCGTCCCGGGTGACCGGCCGGGAGTCCGGGTATTTCTTCCAGAACCAGGCCGGCGGGGCCGCGGTGGGCGTGGCGAGGTCGATGTCGATGCCGGCCTCGTGCAGCAGGCCGAAGATGTCGTCGAGCTTGCTGAAGTCGTATTCGCCCTCGCGTGGCTCCAGGATGCCCCAGGCGAAGATCGCGATGCTGACCAGGTTGATCCCGGCCTGCTTCATCAGCTTGATGTCTTCCAGCCAGGTCTCGCGGGGCCACTGCTCCGGGTTGTAGTCGCCACCGTAACGAAGCCCGGTCGTGCCCTTCAACCACCGGTCTGTCGCGGGCGCTCTGGCGGGGAATGGGGTGTGGATCGACATTGGTCTAAGGCTCCTTCAACTGTGTGCGCTCCCAGTTCTAGCACAGCGGATTGGCATAATCCAGATCAAGACCGCATGTTGACACGGCTAGAAATGTGTGAATTACTAGTACCGCTCCCAGTCAAGCCCGAGTTTTCTCGATACGACAGCTGGGCGCCACCACACAGCACCCAGCTTTCATCAAGGAGGACGAATGCGCACGTCAATTCGGGTAGGGGCAGTGGCCATGGCCACGGCCGCCGCACTGCTCATGTCAGGTTGTTCGGCAAACACGGGCGGGGGTGACGACGGCCCGGTCGAACTGAACTACTGGGCCTGGGCCCCGAACCTCGAAGAGGTCGTTGACATCTGGAACGCGGAGAACCCCGACATCCAGGTCACCGTGCAGAAGCAGGACGGCGGCGACCCCGCCATCACCAAACTGCTCACGGCCATCAAGGCCGGCAGCGGTGCACCCGACCTGATCCAGGCCGAGTACCAGAAGATCCCCACCCTGGTCTCCTCCGACGCTCTCGCCGACCTGTCCGAATACGGCGCCGGCGACGTCCAGGATGCCTTTGCCGACGGCGTCTGGGACTCCGTCACGCTCGGATCCGACGCGATCTACGCGATCCCCCAGGACAGCGGACCGATGATGTTCTTCTACCGGGCCGACATCCTCGAGCAGCTCGGCCTGGCCGTGCCCACCACCTGGGACGAATACGCCGACGTCGCCCGCGCCGTGCACGCCGCTGACCCGGCCAAGTACCTGGGCACCTTCTCGTCCAATGACGCCGGCTGGTTCACGGGCATGGCCCAGCAGGCCGGTGCCTCCTGGTGGGGCATCGACGGTGAGGCCTGGAGCGTCGACATCGCCGAAACCCCCACCGAGACCGTTGCCGGTTACTGGGGCGGCCTCGTCGAAGAGGGCGTCATCGACAACAAGCCCATGTACACGCCCGAGTGGAACGCCGGCCTGAACAACGGCGAACAGGTGGGCTGGCTGAGCGCCGTCTGGGCACCCGGCGTGCTCGGCGGCAACGCTGCAGACACCGCCGGCCTCTGGAAGGCCGCGCCGATGCCGCAGTGGGATGTCGACGCGCCCGCGACGGGCAACTGGGGCGGATCGTCAACGGCCGTCACCACGCAGTCCGACCACCCGGAGGAGGCCGCCAAGTTCGCCACCTGGCTGAACACCGACGCCGAAGCCGTCCAGGCCCTGGTCACCACGGCCGGGATCTACCCCGCCGACGCCGAACAGGCCAAGGCCGCGCTGACCTCCCCGCCGGAGTTCTTCAGCAACCAGCCGGACTTCTACGAGGTCGCCGCGGAGGTGGCCGACACCGTGAGCCCGTTCACCTACGGACCGAACGTGAACGTGGCCTACAGCGCCTATAACGACGAGTTCGCGAAGGCGGCCGACGCCAAAACCCAGAGCGCCTTCCTCGATGCCGTCACTGCCATGCAGAAGATCACCACCGACGACATGAAGAAGAGCGGCTTCACGGTCGAATAGACGCGGTCGAATAGACGCGGTCGGGTACCGTCGCGTCTCGCCCCGGAGAGTCCGCCGGCCCACCGGCCGGCGGACTCCCTCCACCATCCATCACCACCCCAGATCGTGTCGATTGAGGACAACCCGTGACAGTGACAGAGGCCCCCGTGGCCACCCGGAGCAGCACCCCGACGGTTCGCCGGGGACGCGGCACCTTTCGTTCGAGGGTGCTCGTGCCCTACGCCATGCTGGCGCCCGGCATCATCCTGTTCGTGGCCTTCATGGCCGCGCCCATCGTCTACACGCTCTTCCTGAGCTTCCAGAAGACCAAGGTGTCCGGCCTCGGTCTCGGCTCCGGCGCTCGCAGCACGGTCTTCGCCGGCATCGACAACTACGTCACGACCCTCACGAACACCGAATTCGGCGCCAGCGTCGGACGAGTGCTGGTCTACGGCTTCATCCTGATCCCACTGATGCTGGGCCTCGCGCTGCTCTTCGCCCTGCTGCTGGATTCCCGCCGCACCCGCGCCGCCGGCTTCTCCCGCACCGCCATCTTCCTGCCGTACGCCGTTCCGGCCGTGATCAGCTCCCTGCTCTGGGGCTTCCTCTACCTCCCCGCCGTGAGCCCGTTCTACTTCGTCTTCGACAAGCTCGGCTGGGACGTGCCCTCGCTGCTCTCCTCCGGCGGGGTCACCTTCGCGATCGCCAACATCGCCCTCTGGGGCGGCGTGGGATTCAACATGATCGTGATGTATACCTCCCTCAAGTCGGTACCGTCCGACATCTACGAAGCCGCCAAACTGGACGGAGCCAGCGAGATCCAGATCGCGCTGCGAATCAAGGTCCCCATCATCGCCCCGGCGATCGTGATGACCGCGCTGTTCTCGATGGTCGCCACCCTGCAGGTGTTCGCCGAGCCCACCACGCTCCGCCCGCTCACCAACTCGCTGTCCACCAGTTGGTCGCCGCTGATGCTGGTCTACCGGGATGCGTTCACCCGCGACGACATCTACTCCGCCGCCGCCACCTCGATAGTCATCGCCCTGGTGACCTTCGCCTTCTCATTCCTGTTCCTGCGCGTCGTGCAGAAACGCGCCTTCGGCCAGGAGGACTGACCCATGACAACCACACTCACGCCCACCCGGCCCGACCGCGCCCAGCGTAAGGCCGAGCGGGCCTCGGCTCGCACCTTCCGACAGAAGGCCAGCCCGGTATCCACCGGCATCCTCATCATCGGTGCGATCTACTGCCTGTTCCCGGTCTTCTGGGTCCTGATGGCGTCGAGCAAGGACAGCTCCGAACTGTTCTCCACCTTCACGCTAATGCCGAGCACCCACCTGTGGGACAACATCGTGCAGCTCAGCCAGTACCGCGACGGCCTGTTCTGGCGCTGGGTGCTCAACACCGCGATCTACGCGGGCGTCGGCGCCCTGGCCTCCACCTGGATCTCGGCGATCTCCGGCTATGTGCTGGCCAAGTTCGAATTCCCCGGCAAGAAGGTCGTCTTCTCGATCCTTCTGATGGGAGTGCTGGTTCCCGGCGTCATCCTGGCCATCCCGCAGTACTTCCTGCTGGCCGAGGTGGGCCTGACCAACACCATGTGGTCGGTGCTGCTGCCCCAGATCATCAGCCCGTACGGCATCTACCTGGCCCGCATCTACGCCGCTGCCTCCGTGCCCACCGAGGTCATCGAGGCCTCCCGCACCGAGGGAGCCGGCGAGCTGTACATCTTCAACCGCATCGCCCTGCCGATGATGGGCCCGGGACTGGTGACGATCTTCCTGTTCCAGTTCGTGGCGGTCTGGAACAACTTCATGCTGCCCTACATCATGCTCGGCGACGACAAACTGTTCCCGGTGACCGTCGGCTTGAGCGGCCTGCTCAACCAGGGCGCATCCGCACCGTCGATGTACACCCTCGTGATCACCGGCGCGCTGCTGTCGATCATCCCCCTGATCATCCTGTTCCTCGTTCTGCAGCGCTACTGGAAGGTGGACCTCGCCGCCGGTGCGGTCAAGGCCTGACGGTCGCTAGGCTTCACTCGTGACCCCGCCACCCGCCAAGCGCCGGCCGACCATCGATGATGTGGCCGCCGCTGCCGGCGTGTCCAGGGGCACGGTGTCCAGGGTGCTCAACGGCGGCCACTGGGTGAGTCCGGATTCGCTGGCCTCGGTCAACAGCGCGATCAAGAAGACCGGTTACCGGGTCAACCCGCACGCCCGCAGCCTCGCCACCAGCCGGGCGAATTCGGTGGCGTTCCTGCTCACCGAATCACACGACCGCCTCTTCGAAGACCCGAACTTCGCGGTGCTGATGCGCGGTGCGTCGAAGGCGCTGTCCGAACACGACATCTCGCTGGTGCTGATCATGGCCGGTAACGAGGACGAACAGCGCCGGGCGACCGAGTTCATCACCGCCGGTCACGTCGACGGGGTGCTGCTCGTGTCCTCGCACAGCGGCCGGCGCGGCCTGATCTCCGAGATCATCGCCGCGAACGTGCCGGCGATCGCCTGCGGGGTGCCGCTGGGCTTTGAGAGGAAGATGGGTTACGTCGCCGCGGACGACTACGAGGGGGCCAGGGAAATGGTCCGCTATCTGCACGGGCTCGGCCGTTCCCGTATCGCGACCATCGCCGGACCGGAAGATACCTCTGGAGGCATGCGTCGGTTCGAGGGATATGCCGACGAACTCGGGGCGGCCTTCGACCAGAGCTTCGTGGCCCGCGGCGACTACAGCCGGGCCAGTGGGGCGCTGGCGATGACCGAGCTCCTGGAGAGCCAGCCCGACCTCGACGCCGTCTTCGCGGCGAATGACATGATGGCGGCCGGCGCCATCGACGTGTTGCTGGCGTCCGGCCGCCGGGTACCTGACGACGTCGCCGTCGGCGGCTTCGACGACGCCCCAGTGGCGACCATGACCATTCCGGGTCTGACCACGATGCACCAGCCGTTCGAGAGGATCAGCGAGGAAATGGTGCGTTTGCTGCTGCGAGTCATCGATGGTGAACGGCCCGCCGCCATCGTGCTGCCCACCGATCTGGTGGTGCGCGAGAGCGCCTGAGTCGAGTGCGCTTCCGCGACAAGGTGCCCTTGTGACTGTCACATGGCTCCATTGCTGGGGCATGTGACCGTCACATAGTGCACTTCGTCAAGGCGCGTCGCGTGCATAATTGGGGTGCGTCCACAATTGTGACCGTGCACATTCGAACGAGGCCTCCTCCCGTGCCAGCTGATCTGCCCAAGAGTCGCGCACCCAGCATCCGGGATGTCGCGCGCCTTGCCGGCGTGTCGCACCAGACGGTCTCCAGAGTGCTCAACAACCACCCGAGCATCCGTGATTCGACCAAGGCCCGCGTGCAGCAGGTCATGGAGGACCTGCAGTACCGCCCCAACCGGGCGGCCCGTGCCCTGTCCCGCGGCACGTCGCGCACCATCGGGGTACTCGCGGCGTCGAGTTCGCAATACGGACCGGCCAGCAGCATCGCCGCCATCCAGGATGCCGCCCGCGAAGCCGGCTACTACGTCAACACCGCCAATCTCACCTCCGTCGACCCGGACACCATCGAGGCCGCCCTTGACCACCTGATGCTGCAGTCCGTGGAGGGAATCGTCGTCATCGCCCCGCAGATGCGGGTCTTCGACGTCCTCGAACAGCTCTCCATCGCCGTGCCATACGTGACCTTGCAGTCCACCGGGAAGCTGAATGAACACGGCCTGTCTTTCGACCAGATCTCCGGTGCCCGGGCCGCGACACGGCACCTCATCGACCTGGGTCATCGCAATATCTACCATCTGGCCGGTCCGCAGGACTGGATCGAGGCCGAGGCCCGCATGCGCGGCTTCCTCGACGAGATGGGGGCGATGGATGTGCCGACCACGGCGCCCATCCTGGGCGACTGGACCGCCGACTTCGGCTACTACGCCGGCCGCGAGCTGTTGCGGGTGCGCGATTTCACCGCCATCTTCTCGTCGAACGACCAGATGGCGCTCGGCCTGATGCATGCCATCAGGGATGCCGGACTGAGCATCCCGGGCGACGTCAGCGTGGTCGGCTTCGATGATATTCCGGAAGCGGCACATTTCTGGCCGCCGCTCACGACGGTGCGGCAAGACTTCCCCGAACTCGGTCGACGCTGCATGGCGCTGCTGCTCGACGACATCAGCGCCGTCTCCCCAGAGCGCCGCGGCGCCATCATCCCCGAGCTCGTCGTGCGGGCGTCCACGGGCCCGCCGGCATTCTGACCGGCACCATCTGGCGCCAGGTCGGGCCCCTGATCAAGGCTGTTACCCAAAGGTGACAATCCGAACTTGACAGATGTTTCCCAGATGCGACTAACATGAGGTCAGCAATGTGACCGTTCACATTTGAAGTTTCACCCGTAGCACCTCAGACAAGGGAGTCGATTCTGTGAGCACGTCCACCGCGCAGCGCGCCGCACAGGCCGCAGCTGCAGACGAGTCTTACGCCTCCGGAATCGGCAACCCTGCAGCTGCCGCGGTGTCGGCATGAGCACCTTCGGCCCGCAGANAGATCGAGGTCGCGATCGCGCGTGTGCGGGCGGATATCGCTCGGCTGCACGGTGAGCTGACGGCCAATGGCTTGGTGGTGTGGACCGGCGGTAACGTGTCGGGTCGGGTGCCGGGCGCGGACTTGTTTGTGATCAAGCCGTCCGGGGTGGATTATGCGGATCTGGCGCCGGAGAACATGATTCTCTGTGATCTGGATGGCAGTGTCATTCCGGAGACTCCGGGTGCGGACCGGTCGCCGTCGTCGGACACGGCTGCGCACGCGTATGTGTACCGGAACATGCCCGAGGTCGGCGGGGTGGTGCACACGCATTCCACTTACGCGACGGCGTGGGCTGCGCGTGGTGAGGAGATC
>NZ_SOFX01000003.1:0-133277 GCF_004402745.1 Cryobacterium sp. TMN-39-2 | reverse complement strand
GGGCGGGCGGGCCGTAGGCGGGCGGCGGCGTCGGCTGGCCGGTCGGACTCACCGGCGGAACCGGCGGCGGCTGCTGGGCGCCCGACGGGGTGGATTCGGCATCGCCGGCGGGGCCGCTCCGGCGATCCGGCGGGTCGCCGGCCGCGCTGTCCTGCGGGAAGTCGGGCACCTGCGGCACGTCGGGGACCTGCGGCACGCTGGGAACCTGGGGAACCTCGGGATGTGGTGTGTTCGGATCGGTCATGATCGTCATTCCTTTCCTGTGAACGCCTGGTCTGATCCAGGCCGCCCGGCCGCCCGAGCGGGCGGCCGGGGTGGCCGACGAGCGCGGTCTGCCGAGCCTTCTAGTAGGTGGTGTACGAGCCTTCGCTGATGCCCGCCATGATCACGCCGATCGTGACGATGAGGAAGATGAGTCCGCTGATCAGGCCGACGTAGCCGAGCACGAGGCCGGCGATGGCGAGGCCGCGACCCTTTTCGCCGGTGCGCTTGATCTGGCTGAGCGCAATGTGGCCGCAGATCACGGCGGCGAGGGACACGAAGAACGCGCTGACCAGGGAGATGATCGCGAGAACGTTCCACTTATCGCCGGCGGCCGGCTGCCCGTAGCCCTGCGGTGCGTAGGCCTGCGGGGCGGCGGGTGCGGCGCCGTAGGCCGGGGCGGCCGGGGTTGCACCGTAGGCCGGCGGCGCGGGCGGGGCGTACGCCGGCGGCGGAGTGGGCTCGTTCGAGTCCGGCTTGTTCACGGGGGGCTGGTTCGGGTCGGTCATGGGTGACTCCTTCACGTGGTGCAGCGTAGGGAATGCAAGGGCACTGGGTGCGATGGGTGCCATAGTGGCACCCGCGCCGTGGGGGTGTCAACGTGCTGGCTCTGCGTAAAACCCCCACCATGACAGTATCGCGTCCGCGCGAGAAACTCTTGGTGAGATGCGGTTTCAGGCCTGGATGAGGCCCACCGGGAGGGTGGAGTCCGCCCCGAAATCGAGGTTGGAGGGCGCGTGCCCGGCCATGATCAGCTGCGCGCCGAGCGCCGCGATCATGGCGCCGTTGTCGGTGCAGAGCGACAGGGGCGGGATGCGCAGCGCGATACCGGCCGCATCCGTGCGCTCCTGGGCCACCTGGCGCAACCGCGCATTGGCGATCACCCCGCCGCCGAGCAGCAGCCTGGGCACCCCGAGGTCGGTGCAGGCCGCGACGGCTTTGGTGAGCAGCACGTCGACGACGGCCTCGCGGAAGCTCGCCGCAACGTCATTGATCGGCACGGTTTCGCCGGCGTCACGCTTCTGTTCCACCCACCGGGCCACCGAGGTCTTCAGGCCGGAGAAGGAGAAGTCATAGCGATGCTTGGCGACATCCTTCTGGTGGCTGAGGCCGCGCGGGAAACGGATGGCGGCAGGGTCGCCGGTGGCCGCGACCCTGTCGATCTGCGGCCCGCCGGGGTAGGGCAGGCCGAGCACCCTGGCGACCTTGTCGAAGGCCTCGCCGGCGGCATCGTCGATGGTCTCGCCGAGCAGCTCCACGTCGGAGACCAGGTCGCGCACCAGCAGCAGCGAGGTGTGCCCCCCGGAGACCAGCAGGGCGATGGTGGGGTACTCCAGCGGCGCATCTGTGTCGACGCCCTCGCCGCGCAGCAGGTCGGCGCCCACGTGGCCGACGAGGTGGTTGACGGCGTAGATCGGCACGTCCAGCGCCACCGCGAGCGATTTGGCAGCGCCGACACCGACCATGAGTGCACCGGCGAGGCCGGGTCCGCTGGTGACGGCGATGGCGTCGATCTCGTCGAGCCGGATGCCGGCTTCAGCGACGGCCGCGTGGATGGCGGGCACCATCTCTTCGAGGTGGGCGCGAGCGGCAACCTCCGGCACGACGCCGCCGTAGCGGGCATGCTCGTCCATCGACGAGGCGATGGTGTTGGAGAGCAAGGTGGTGCCGCGCACAATGCCGATGCCGGTCTCGTCGCAGGAGGTTTCGATGCCGAGCACCAGCGGGTTGGTGCGGTTGAGCGGGCGGGCCGGGGCGGCTGATGCTGCAGGGGCGGCGGCGGGTGCGGCCGGGTCGGCGGCGGGCGGCGCGGCGGCGGCATCCGTGAACTGCATCTCGGCGGGCGGAATGGGCAGGCGCATCACGATCGCATCCACGTTGTCTGGTTGGTAGTAGCCCCGGCGAACGCCGAGGTCTTCGAAGCCGAGCGAGCGGTACAGGTGCTGGGCGCCGGGGTTGTCGGCGCGCACCTCGAGGAAGGTCTCGCGGGCTCCGCGCTTGCGGGCCTCGGTGATCAGGCTGAGCATGAGCACCCGACCGAGCCCGCGGCCGCGGGCCTCTTCGGCCACGGCGATGGTCTGGATGTCGCTCTCCGGCGAGCGCAACGCCGCCTGCAGTCCGGCGTAAGCGACGATGTGCTCCGGCGAGTCCGGCGGGAAGGCGACCAGGTAGTAGCAGCCCGGGTCGGCGACATCCCGGGCCATCATCTCGGTGGACCAGGCGTCGTTTTCGAAGATGTGCGTCTCCAGGGCCATGATCGCCTCGACGTCGGCGGGCTGGGCGCGGCGCAGCTGCCAGGTCATCAGCTCACCCGCTTGGGACCGTTTTTGGGCACCGTCACGTCGGGTGAGCGCAGGTAGAGCGCCTCGTCGGCGGCAAACGGTCGGCCGGCCGCGAAGGCGAGTTCGGCGACCATCCCGAGGTCGCCGGCCGAGATGGTGGCGGCGTCGAGGCGGGGCAGGCCGGCGTGCACGAAGTCGGCCTCGAGCAGCTCGGCCGGTTTGGCCAGGGCCGGGGCGCCGAGACGCACCGGGAGGTGCTCGGCATCCGCCCCGCTGTACGCGGACCAGTAGACCTCGCGGCGCCGGGCGTCGGTGACCACGAGCAGCGGGCCGGTGTGGCCGGTGCGGTAGTGGCCGTAGGCGATGGCGTCGTGGCTGACCACGGGAACGAGAGGGCGCCCGATGCCCAGCGCGAAGACCCGGGCGGCGGCGATGCCGACGCGGAGGCCGGTGAACGGTCCGGGGCCCATGCCGCCGACGACGCCGGAGAGCGCCGAGACGGGGATGGCGGCCTCGGTGAGGCACTCCTGGATGAGGCGCCCGACCACCTCGGCGTGCCGCATGGTGTCGGGGACGCCGCGTTCGGCGATCACGCCTTGGGTCAGGTCGACGACGGCGACGCTGGTGCCGGCGGAGGTATCGATGGCGAGGAGCACCCGTCCAGCCTATGCGGCCCGGGCGCCTCCGCCCGCCGGGTGCCTCGCCGGCTCGTTCCCGGGCAACTGTTGCCGAATCGGACATTTGCGTCCGGCACACCGGGTCCATTCGTCCGCACGGGTAACAGTTGGGTGCGGCAGACGCGGGGCGGGTGGGCGTCAGATGCGCTTGGTGCGGAGGGCCTTCACCGTGAGCTGCCCGGCGGCGAGAATCAGCAGCACGGCGAACAGGATGCTCGACAGGCGCGGCGGGATCAGCACGGCCAGGGCCACCCCGGGCACCGCCGCGACGGTGGCAGCGGCGCCGACCACGAGGCCGGCGGGCAGATCGACGAGCCCGGCGCGCAGGTTGGCGATGGTGCCGACGAGGCTCGTGGGCACCAACACCAGCAACGAGGTGCCCTTGGCGATGAGGTCGCTCACGCCGAACACCGCCACGAGGGCCGGCACCGCGATCACTCCCCCGCCGATGCCGAACAGACCGGATGCGATGCCCATCGTCAGCCCCAGAGCGAGGTAGCCCAGCACCACGACCCAGCTCAGCTCGAGGGCGGCTCCGCGTTCCGGCTCCACGACAAGCATGCGCGCGGCCACCACGATGAGCAGCGCGATGAAGAGCCAGCGCAGCCAGAACAGCGGGATGCGCTGCAGCAGGTTGCTGCCGATCAGGGCGCCGACCACGGCGCCGGCGGCGATGATCGCGCCGGCGATCAGGTCGATGTGGCCGTTGGCCAGGTAGGTGAGCGACCCCACGATGGAGGTGGGCACGATCGCGGCCAGCGACGTGGTGGCCGCCCGGCGCTGGTCCATGCGCACCAGCGAGATGAGCAGGGGCACCATCACGATGCCGCCGCCGACACCGAACAGTCCGGAGAGCAGTCCACCGATGACGCCGGTGAGGACGAGGGCGCTCCAGTACCAGGCGCCGGTCGGCCGGGCGGCGGTCATGCGTGCACCGGCTCATCCGGGCCGGCCGGGTCGGAGCGGAAGCCGAGGCCGTCCTGCCAGCGCGGTCCGTGGCCGGTCACCGTGACGGTGCGCGGTTCGGGCAGGTCCAGGGCGACGGCATCGTCGATGTCGGCGTCCGGGTCGGCCTGCGAGGCGCCGAGCGGACGCTCGATCTCCATGTCCAGCCACGATTCGGTGATCCCCTCGAGCAGGCCGCGGCCCCACTCCACCACCACGATCGAGCGGGCGAAGTCGATGTCGAGGTCGTCCAGCTCCATCGCGCTGCTCAACCTGTAGGCATCCACGTGCACCAGCGGCGGTCCGCCGATCGTGCTCGGATGCGTGCGGGCGAGAACGAAGGTGGGGCTGGTGACCGCGCCGCGCACGCGCAAGCCCTCGCCGAGGCCGCGGGTGAAGGTGGTCTTACCGGCGCCGAGCGGGCCGGTGAGCACCATCAGATCACCGGCGCGCAGCAGCCCGGCCATTTCCAGGCCGAAGGCGTGCATGGTTTCGGGGTCGGCGATCGTGCGGCGCATCGGGCTACGACCTCGTGGTTTCGGTGCTGTCGGCGTCGGTCAGGGACCCAGATCCCACATACCGACGCGGCACCCGGGCACCCACCCGGGTGACGATGTCGTAGTTGATGGTTCCCGCGGCGGCGCCCCACTCGGCGGCGGTGGGCACCCCGGCCGCAGCGTCGCCGAACAGCACCACCACGTCGCCGACGGCGACAGGGTCGGTGCCCACGTCTACAAGGAACTGGTCCATCGCGACGCGGCCCACCACGGGGTACTGGGTTCCGTTGATGGCCACCCTGGCGGCGTTCATGGCCTGCCGGGGTACCCCGTCGGCGTAACCCAGCGGCACCAGGGCGAGGGTGGTGTCGGCGGTGGCGCGCCACAGGTAGTCGTAGGAGACGCCCGCGCCGGCGGCGACCCGGCGCACGGCGGCGACCCGGCCGCGCAGAGTCATGGCCGCGGTCAGGCCGAGGTCGGCGGCATCCGCGTCGGCGAAGGGCGACTGCCCGTAAATACCGATGCCCAACCGCACCATCGAGTAGCGGGCGGCGGGCAGGCGCAGGGCGGCGGCCGTGGACGCCAGATGGGCGAGGTCGATGGTGAGTCCGGCGGCGGTGGCGGCCTCCAGCCCGCGGCCGAAGCTGGCGATGGCGGCGAGGTCGTCGTCGGGTGAGGTGTTGGCCAGGTGGCTGAACAGGCCGCGCACCCGCAGCCGGTCGACGCGCTCGAACGCGGCAGCGAGGCCCAGCACCTCGGCCCAGTCCGATTCGTCGACGCCGTTGCGGTTGAGGCCGGTCTCGAGTTTGATCTGCACGGATGCGGGCCGGCCCAGTGCGTTGGCGGCCGCCGCGACCTCGCGCACCTGCCGCGCCGACGACAGTCCGAGGTCGATGTCCGCGGCGATGGCGGCGGCGAAGTCGGCATCCGGGCCGTGCAGCCAGGCCAGCAGCGGGGCGTCGATGCCGGCGGCGCGGAGGGCGAGGGCCTCGTCGATGTCGGCGACACCGAGCCAGTCGGCGCCGCCGGCGAGCGCGGCGCGGGCCACCGGCACGGCGCCGTGACCGTAGCCGTTGGCCTTGACCACGGCCATGGTGTGCCGGGTGCCGATCAGGCTGCGCAGGTGTTCCACGTTGGCCTGCACGGCACCGAGATCGATGACGGCCTCACGGAAGTCGGTCATGAGTTCCCCTCCAGGACCACGAACGCGCAGGCCACCCCGGCGTCGTGGGTCAGGCTCAGGTGCGCGCTCGTGATGCCGCGGGCGGTGAAGGCGGCCTGCACCGCTCCGGTCAGCGCGAAGGACGGGTTGCCGTGCGGGTCGGAGACCACTTCCATCTCCTGCCAGCTGGCGCCCACACTGTCGCCGAGGGCCTTGATCAGAGCTTCCTTGGCGGCGAACCGGGCGGCCAGCGAGTGTGTCGGCAGGGTGCGCTCGGCCGGCGCGAACAGCCTCGGCACCAGCCCGGGCGTGCGGGCCACCTGCCGGTCGAAGCGTGCCAGGTCGACGATGTCGACGCCGATGCCCTTGATCATGCTCTGCTCAATCCTCGTGTGCTGTTCTCAGCGAAATGCCCAGGACCCGGTGCCATCGCGAGGCGATGACGCGGCGAGCCCTGGGCATCCGTGGCCTATTCGGCCGGCTTGCTCGACCGGCCTTATTCGACCGTGACCGACTTCGCCAGGTTGCGCGGCTGGTCGACGTCGAGGCCCTTGGCGGTGGCCAGCTCGATGGCGAACATCTGCAGCGGCACCACGGCGAGCAGCGGCTCGAACAGCGGGCCGGCGAGCGGGATGTGGAACACGGTGTCGGCGAACGGCAGCACCGCGGCGTCACCCTGCTCGGCGATCGCGATGATCCGGGCGCCGCGAGCGCGGATCTCCTGGATGTTGGAGACCACCTTGGGGTGCAGGTGCGCGGACCCGCGGGGGCTCGGCACCACGACGAAGACCGGCTGGCCGGGCTCGATCAGCGCGATCGGGCCGTGCTTGAGCTCACCGGCGGCGAAGCCCTCGGCGTGGATGTAGGCGAGCTCCTTGAGCTTGAGCGCACCCTCGAGCGCGATCGGGAAGCCCACGTGGCGACCGAGGAAGAGCACGGCGCGCGAGTCGGTCATCCACACGGCGAGCTGACGCACGGCGTCTTCCTGCAACAGGGTGGTGGCGATCTTCTCCGGGATGGCCTGCAGCTCGACGACCTGCGCGGCCAGCTCCTCCAGGGACATGGTGTTGCGCACCCGGGCCAGGTGCAGCGCGAAGAGGTACAGCGCGGCGATCTGGCCGGTGAACCCCTTCGTCGACGCGACGGCGACCTCGGGTCCGGCGTGCGTGTAGATCACGGCGTCGGATTCGCGGGGAATCGTGGCGCCCTGGGTGTTGCAGATCGAGATGGCCTTGGCGCCGGCCTCGCGGGCGTACTTCACGGCCATCAGGGTGTCCATGGTCTCGCCGGACTGGCTGATCGAGATCACCAGGGTGTCCGAGGTGAGCACCGGGTCGCGGTAGCGGAACTCGTGGCTGAGTTCGACATCCACCGGCACCTGCGCCCACTTCTCGATGGCGTACTTGGCGGTCTGGCCGGCGTACGCGGCCGTGCCGCAGGCCACAATCACGATGCGGCGGATGCCGGCGAGCACGTCATCGCCGAAGGCCTCGAGCTCGGGCACCACGGCCTGGCCGTCGTGGATGCGGCCGCGCAGGGTGTTGGTGACGGCATCCGGCTGCTCGGAGATCTCCTTGGCCATGAAGCTGGACCAGCCGCCCTTTTCACTGGCGGAGGCGTCCCAGGCGATGTCGAATTCTTCGACCTCGACGGGGGCGCCGAAGAAGTCGGTGACGGTGACGAGGTCGGGGGTGATGGTCACGATCTGGTCCTGGCCGATCGCGACGGCACGACGGGTGTACTCCACGAACGCCGCGACGTCGGAGCCGAGGAAGTTCTCGCCGTCGCCCAGGCCGATCACCAGCGGCGAGTTACGGCGGGCGCCGACCACGACGCCGGGCTGGTCCTGGTGCACGGCCAGCAGCGTGAACGCGCCGTCCAGGCGCGCGACGACGGTGCGGAACGCTTCGCCCAGGTCACCCAGGCGGCGGTATTCGCGGCCGAGCAGCACGGCGGCCACCTCGGTGTCGGTTTCGCTTTCGAAGACGTAACCCTCGGCGAGGAGTTCGTCCTTGAGCGGCGAGAAGTTCTCGATGATGCCGTTGTGGATGAGGGCGAGCTTGCCGTCGTCACCCAGGTGCGGGTGCGCGTTCTGGTCGGTCGGACCACCGTGGGTGGCCCACCGGGTGTGCCCGATTCCGGTGCGCCCGTTGTTGATCGGGTGCGCCTCGAGCTCGGCGGCGAGCACGGCGAGCTTGCCGGCGCGCTTCGCGGTGTTGAGAACACCCGCGTCGTCGATCACCGCTATCCCCGCGGAGTCATACCCCCGGTACTCGAGTCGACGGAGACCTCCCATGAGGACCTCGACGCTTTTGTTGTCTCCGACATATCCTACGATTCCGCACATGGCCCTGATTTTAGTCGCACTATGCTTGCCTAGATGTCCGAGCCGGTGGTGAGCCCCAGTAATAACGGTCACAGCACCCCCTTTGTGGAGCTCGACCGTGCTGTGTGGGCATCCCTCGCACCCTCGACCCGGTTGCCGTTGCGGGAAACCGAGGTCGTGCAGCTGCGCGGCCTGGGCGAACCGCTCGACATCAACGAGGTGTCGGATGTCTACCTGCCGTTGAGCCGGCTGCTCAACCTCTACGCCGCGGGAGCCCGCAAGCTGCACCGCGACACCAGCGACTTCCTCGGGGAACGCGCCCAGCGCACCCCGTTCGTGATCGGCGTGGCCGGGTCCGTCGCCGTGGGCAAGTCCACCATCGCCCGGCTGCTGCGGGAGCTCCTGGCCCGCTGGGAAGACACTCCCCGGGTGGAACTGGTCACCACTGACGGGTTCCTCTTCCCCAACGCCGAACTGGCACGTCGCGGCCTGATGGAACGCAAGGGCTTCCCGGAGTCGTACGACCGGCGCACGCTGCTGCGTTTCGTCAGCGCCATCAAGAGCGGCGCCGCCGAGGTGCGCGCCCCGTTCTACTCGCACCTGAACTACGACATCGTGCCCGACGCGCAGGTCGTCGTGCGTCAGCCCGACATCCTCATCGTCGAGGGCCTGAACGTGTTGCAGCCGCCCGCCCCGGGCCACGGGCTCGCGGTGAGCGACCTATTCGACTTCACCATCTACGTGGATGCCCGCACCTCCGACATCTCCCGGTGGTACGAGGAGCGGTTCCTGCGGCTCCAGCGCGGCGCGTTCACGAACCCCAAGTCGTTCTTCCACAGGTTCGCCTCCCTCAGCGAGGACGAGGCCCGGGCCCGCGCCCGCACCATCTGGGGCAGCATCAACGAACCCAACCTGTTGCAGAACATCCGCCCCACCCGCTCCCGCGCCACCCTGGTGCTGCGCAAGGACTCCGACCACACCGTCGACAAGGTGCTGCTCCGCAAGGTCTGAGCCGTCGCGGTGGGCTGCCATGGGGCGTTGTCGCCCATGCGCTCGGCCGCCCGTAGCGTCGCGCTGATTGTGCTCGGCTGCCCGTAGCCCCGCGCCCGTCGCGCTCGGCAGCCGGCCCAACCGGCAACTGGGCCCCGTCCGGACAAATGGTCCCGGCACACCCGGCGCGAAAGTCCGCATCGGCAACAGTTGTGTCCGGGAGGCCGCCGACCGCTCATTCGCGGCGGCGTCGGCGCGTGGGCGCCGCGGCGGCGACGACGTAGGCGCGGCCGTGGGGGTGTCCACGAGCCCGCGCCTCCCCCGGTTTGAGCCCGGGTTGGGCCCGGTCGGCACGCATCCGCCCGAACTGTTGCCGCAGCGGACAGGTGCGTCCCGCGTGCCGGACGCAGAAGTCCGGATGGGCAACAGTTACGGCGCGGCTGGGATGCGGCGGGCGGCAGCGGCACGGCTACGGTGGAGCGATGGACCTCGACGTGCGCACCGACCGGCTTCTACTGCGGCGCTGGCGCGAGACCGACCTCGAGCCGTTCGCCCGGCTCACGGCGGATGCGGAGGTGATGCGCTACTTCCCCGCTCCACTGAGACGTGCCGAAAGTGATGCCCTCGCCGGCCGGGCGGACGCGATGTTCGACCTGCACGGCTACGGGCTGTGGGCGCTGGAACGCCTGGACACCGGCGAGTTCATCGGCTTCACCGGCCTCGCGCCGATGCTCGAGGGCGTCCCGGGTTCCGGCGGCGTGGAGGTGGGCTGGCGGCTGGCCCGATCCGCCTGGGGTCAGGGTCTCGCGACCGAGGCGGCGACTGCCGCCCTGCAGTTCGGCTTCGAGACCCTCGGCCTGGCGGAGGTGAACTCGATCACGGCGGGCATCAACATCCGTTCGCGCAAGGTGATGGAACGGCTCGGCATGCACATCGCGGGTGAGTTCGATCACCCGCGGCTACCCGAGGACTCGCCCCTGCTCCGTCACGTGCGCTACCTGATCGCCGCTCCCGGCTAGGCCCGGAATGCGGCAGGAACTGTTGCCGCAACGGACAATTGCGGCCGGTGTGCCGGACGCAATTGTCTGGACGGGGAACAGTTGACCACGCACGGACGACCGAAGCCACGCGACCGATCCGAGCGGCGGGAGCATGGTGAGCGCCACCGGGCCTCGGCCGGGCACCGCCCAGGGCCGGCTACCTGGGCCGCGCTTCGTTCGCTTCCTGGCGAACTTTGTACTTCGTGGTACCTGTTCGAACCTTCGCCGCGGCACGCGGTAGTTCTCACGGCACGCACTAGTGTTCGCGGCACGTGTTTTATCCTGTGCCACGACACACGACCCGTGCCGCGAGACGCAAGACGGGCCACGACGGATGGCCGTGGGTGCGAAATGCGGATACCGACCGGGAGAGTCGGGACAGGCGGTACTAGCTGGGCTGCAGCGCCAGGCGGGACTGCACGACGTCGGCCAGGGCGTGCGCCAGACGGTCGGCGGTGGGCTGGTCGGCGGCTTCCACCATGACCCGCACCATCGGCTCGGTGCCGGAGGGGCGCAGGAGCACCCGGCCGGTATCACCGAGTTCGGTTTCCGCGTCGCGCACGGCCTGCGCGATGACCTCGTCGCCGGCGAGGGCGTGGTGGTCGACGCCGCGAACGTTCACGAGGATCTGCGGGAACACCTTCATCACGCTGGCCAGCTCGGCGAGGGTTTTTCCGGTGCGGGCCATTTCGGCCACGATGTGCAGACCGGTGAGGATGCCGTCGCCGGTGGTGGCGAACTTGGTCATGATGACGTGACCGCTCTGCTCGCCGCCGAGCGACAGCCCGTGCGCGTCGAGCTCCTCGAGCACGTACCGGTCGCCCACCTTGGACTCGATCATGTTGATGCCGTTGGCGGCCATGGCCTTCTTCAGGCCCAGGTTGCTCATGACCGTCGCCACGAGGGTGCGGTCCTTGAGCACGCCGCGTTCGGCCATCGACACGGCCAGGATCGCCATGATCTGGTCGCCGTCGACGATGTTGCCGTCGCGGTCGACGGCCAGGCAGCGGTCGGCGTCACCATCGTGGGCGATGCCCACGTCGGCGCCGTGCTCGAGCACCGCTCTGGCGAGGTTGTCCAGGTGGGTGGAGCCCACGCCGTCGTTGATGTTGAGGCCGTCGGGGTCGGCGCCGATCACGGTGACCCGGGCACCGGCATCCGTGAAGACCTGCGGGGACACGCCGGCGGCCGCGCCGTGGGCGCAGTCGAGCACCACGTGAATGCCGTCGAGCCGGTGCGGCAGGGTGCCGAGCAGGTGCACGACGTAACGGTCCTCGGCGTCGGCGAAGCGACGGATGCGTCCGACGTCACCGGCAATCGGGGTGAGGAGCTGATCGCCCGCGTCGAGCACCGCTTCGATGCGATCTTCGACGTCATCGGGAAGCTTGGTGCCGCCGAAGTTGAAGAATTTGATGCCGTTGTCGGGCGCCGGGTTGTGCGAGGCGGATATCATCACGCCGAAGTCTGCGCCGATGTCGGCGATGAGGAAGGCGGCGGCGGGCGTCGGGATGACGCCGGCATCCAACACGTCTACGCCGGAGCTGGCCAAGCCTGCTGCAACGGCGGAGGTGATGAATTCACCGGAAATGCGGGGGTCTCGAGCGACCACGGCGACGGGACGACGGCCTTGGGCACGTCGTTCCTCTGCGCGGCGGCCGCTGGTGAGCACAACGGCGCTCGCCTGGGCGAGGCCCAGGGCCAGGCCAGCCGTGAGATCACGGTTAGCCAGGCCCCGGACGCCGTCCGTGCCGAAAAGTCGAGCCATATGAGTGTGTACTCGACTAACGGGTTAGCGCTTCGAGAACTGCGGCGCCTTACGGGCCTTCTTGAGTCCGGCCTTCTTGCGCTCCTTGACGCGAGCGTCACGGTTGAGGAAGCCGGCCTTCTTGAGGATGGCGCGGTTGTTCTCTTCGTCGATCTGGTTCAGCGAGCGGGCGATGCCGAGGCGCAGCGCGCCGGCCTGGCCGGACGGGCCACCACCGGTGATGCGGGCGATGACGTCGTAGCTGCCGATGAGGTCGAGGACCTTGAACGGGTCGTTGATCAGCTGCTGGTGCAGCTTGTTCGGGAAGTAGTCGTCGAGCTCGCGCCCGTTGACGACAATCTTGCCGGCGCCGGGGACGATGCGCACGCGGGCGATGGCCTGCTTGCGACGGCCCACGGCTGCGCCGGGAACGTTGAGGACGGCGCGGGGCGCCTTGGTTGCAACTTCAGCGGGAGTCTCGGTGGAGTAGCTCTCGGGAGTTGCGTCAATCTGGTCTGCGATCTTCGCCACGATGGTGTGAATCCTTTTTTCTTAGATATCGAGAAGTCTGGGGCCGACGCTACTGAGCGACCTGGCTGAGGGTGTACGGCTTGGGCTGCTGCGCAGCGTGCGGGTGCTCGGGGCCTGCGTAGACCTTGAGCTTCAGCAGCTGTGCACGGCCGAGCGAGTTCTTCGGCAGCATGCCGCGAATCGCCTTTTCTACCGCACGGGTGGGGTGCTTCTCGAGCATCTCCGAGTAGTTCGTGGCCGTGAGGCCGCCCGGGTAACCGGAGTGGCGGTACGCCATCTTGAGGTCGAGCTTCTTGCCGGTCAGGGCAATCTTCTCGGCGTTGATGATGATGACGAAGTCGCCACCATCCATGTGGGGGGAGAAGGTCGCCTTGTGCTTGCCGCGAAGAAGAATCGCGGCGTGGCTGGCGAGCCGACCCAGAACGATGTCGGTGGCATCAATAACGACCCAGTCGTGCTGGAGTTCGCTTGCCTTGGGGGTGTAAGTGCGCGTCACTGTTGTGCTGCTTTCTTGTTTTCGAACGGAGGTGTTCGTGAATCCCGCTCCGGGTGTGTTCTCGAAGAGAACACGATCGATGGAGGGCTCACGTTCGTGTGCCTGGCTGCAACGCCTAAGACACCAAGGAACAACACTAGTTCACGACACGCCCCGGCACAACTCGGGCGGGTATACCGGGCGTGCTAGCTCACTCGTCTTCGGGCAGCTCGCGACGGGCGCGGGTCTGCGCGGCACGGATGGCCATCCCCGCGTCCTCGG
This sequence comes from Cryobacterium sp. TMN-39-2, assembly GCF_004402745.1. Classification (NCBI taxonomy): domain Bacteria; kingdom Bacillati; phylum Actinomycetota; class Actinomycetes; order Micrococcales; family Microbacteriaceae; genus Cryobacterium; species Cryobacterium sp. TMN-39-2. The sequence goes on along the minus strand of NZ_SOFX01000003.1, from coordinate 120,065 downwards.
GGTAGCCCACCTCCATCAGGGTCAGGCCGTGCGCCTGCATCACCTTGAACTCGCTGGTGCGGGCCCGCTCGATGCGCAGGTCCACGAGTCGGGTTCCCACCAGCTTGCCCTCCCCCACCGACACGCAGGCGCCCACCAGGGCGCGCACCATCGAATGGCAGAACGCATCCGCCTGCAGGGTGGCCACGAGCACCCCGTCGGGGTCCCGCCGCCACTCGAAGGACTGCAGGGTACGGATGGTGGTGGCTCCGGGCCGCGGTTTGCAATAGGTCGCGAAGTCGTGCAGCCCGATCAGGGTGGCCGCGGCCTCCTGCATCGAGGCGAGGTCGAGCGCGAAGCCGTGCCAGGTGGTGCGCAGCCGCTGCAACGGGTCGCGCAGAGCGCCGGTGTCGGAGATGCGGTACTCGTAGCGGCGCCACAGTGCGGAGAAGCGGGCGTCGAAACCGGCCGGGGCCAGGCTGGCGCGGTGGATCACGATTTCGGGCTGGGTGACCAGGATTCCGCCGAGGCGACGCTGCACCATCGTGGCCAGCTCGTTGGGGTACGTGGGTGCGGCCTTGCCCCGTTTGACCCGCACGAGGGCGTTGACCTGATCGGGGTTGAGTTCGAAGTGGGCCACCTGGCCCAGCGCGTGCACACCGGAGTCCGTGCGCCCGGCGACCACGAGGGTGGGGGTGGGCTGGTGGCGCTTGAGGATGGCGCCGAGGCCCTCCTCGATCTGGCCCTGCACGGTGCGGTACCCGGGCTGGCTGGCCCAGCCGAAGAAGTCGGTTCCGTCGTAGCCCACGTCGAGGCGGATGCGTTTGGAGCCTGCTGGCGGCATCGAATCGGACGGTGCCGCCAGGGCGCCATCCGGGTTGAGCTCGGCCAGCACCAGCGGAAGGGCGCCGTCGACGGGCTCGGGAAAACTCACAGAGGTCAGTGTAGAGGCCGGGCCGGGTTATCGTTGGACGGGCCCGTCTCAGGCCGCACAGTTATGACCAGTCTCCTTCGCACCGCGCCCCGCTCCCCCGCCACAGCTGTCGCCGTTCGCCACCCGGACGTTCCGGCCGGCCGCCGGCTCAGCGGCCTCGACGGCCTCCGGGGCATCGCCGTCATCCTCGTCGTTGTCTACCACCTGTTTCCGCCGCTGCTGCAGGGCGGTTTCATCGGCGTCGACATATTCTTCGTGATCAGCGGTTTCCTGATCACCGGCCTGATCGTGGCCGAACACGACCGCACCGGCCGGTTCTCGCCGCGGCGGTTCTGGCTGCGTCGGGCCCGGCGCCTGGTGCCGGCGCTGGTGCCGGTGGTGCTGGTGGCCTGCACGGCGGCCTGGCTGCTCGGCGGCGATGTGCTCGTTGGCCTGGGCTGGAAGCTGCTGGGCGCCGGGACGTTCAGCTACAACTGGGTGTCGATGGCCACGAACACCAGCTACTTCGGCTCCGGCCAGCCCGAGCTGCTCCGCAACCTCTGGTCGCTGGCCGTGGAGGAACAGTTCTACCTGCTCTGGCCGCTGCTGCTCCTCCTGCTGCTTAGGGTCCGCCGGCCGGGCCTGCGCCTGGCCCTCGTCGTGGCGCTCGCCCTCGCGTCGGCAGTATGGATGGGCGTCGGCTTCTCCCCGGGCAGCGACCCCACCCGGGTGTACTACGGCTCGGACACCCACAGTTTCGGCCTGCTGATCGGCGCCGGACTGTCCCTGCTGCTGCGTCCGCTCGGGCCCGCGACTGCGGGCGGCACGGTGGCGGCCCCGGCCGCGCGCCGGACCCTCACCATGATGCGGCCCTGGTGGGGCGCGGCAGCGGTGGCCGGCCTGATCGCCGCCGCGATCTGGCTACCGGCAGACGCCGCCGCCACCTACCGCGGCGGCCTCCTGCTGGTGAGCGCGCTCACCGCCGTGGCGATCTGGGCGGGCGTGGCCGGCGACCGGTTCGGGCGGATGCTCGACACCGCTCCGCTGCGCTACCTCGGTGAACGCTCGTACGGCCTGTACCTCTGGCACTGGCCGCTGCTGGTGCTGGTGCAGCTCGTGGCGCCGTTCGGCCGCGGCCCGGCGAGTGTCGCGGCGACCGGATTGCTCACCCTGGTGCTGGCCGTGGCGGCCGCTGCGACCTCGTACCGGTGGCTCGAGATGCCGATCCGCCGCCAGGGCCTCCGTGGCGCGGTCGGACAGCTGCGCGCCAAGGTCATGCGGGTGTCTGCGCCGGGCACCCGCCGCCGCTACCGCTCCCGTGCGGCACTCGTTCTCGCCGCGGCCGTCGTGCTGATGTTGCTGGTGGGCACCGGCGCATCCGTGGTCACGGCGCCCACCGTCACGACGGCCCAGGCGGAGGTGCTCCGCGGCCAGCAGGCGCTGGCCCAAGCCGCTCAGGCGGCACAGGCACAAGCCGCCAAGGATGCCGCCGCCCAGGCCGCAGGTGTGGTCACGGAAACCACCAGGGGGTCCAACATCACCGCCGTCGGGGACTCCGTGATGCTCGCCTCCGCGGCCGAGTTGCAGGCCGAGTTCCCCGGCATCACGATCGACGCCGCCGTGTCCCGCGGCATGGACGCCGCCCCGGAAATCCTGGCCGCACAACGTGCCGCGGGCACCCTGCGCCCCGTGGTTCTGCTGGGCCTGGGCACGAACGGTCCCGTCGACCAGGCCGACCTCGCCGCCGTCATGCGGGTGATCGGTCCCTCCCGCGAACTGATCGTGGTGAACGCGTTCGCGGACCGGGACTGGACCGCGGGGGTCAACACGGAGCTGGCGGAGTTCTCGGCGCGCCGTAGCCAGGTGGTCCTCGCCGACTGGAGCGCAGCGATCGCCCCGCACGTCGACGTGCTCGCCGATGACGGCATCCACCCCGGCCCCACCGGCGGGGCGATCTACGCCGACTCGGTGGCGGTCGCCCTCGAACGGCTGCCCGGTGCCGCACCGAGCCGCGCGCCCGGCGCCGACACCCTGCAGGCCTTCCGCGTGCGCTGACCCACCCGCCGCGGCGGTTGGGCCGTGCGGCGGATGCGCCGACCTGGTATCCGAGGCATGTGGGCGACGCACCTCGAGGCATACGGGCGGGGTCTCGAATCATGCGGGCGGGACCTCTCGAGGTATGCGGGCAAGGCGCCGCCATGCGGGTGGCGCGCCAGGCGCATAGCGGCGCCTGACCCGCGTACCGCCGGCGGAGCCACCCACACCGCCATCGACCTCTGCGTGCCCCGCCGGCACCCCCGCACTGCACCTCGTGTGGCCGAGCGCGCCCGCTATAGCGGGCGCATCCAGCCGCAGGGGGTGCATCGAGCCGAAGCGGGCGCCTCCAGCACCATCCTCGGGCACACAAAAAGGGCCCGACCGAAGTCGGGCCCTTTCAGGTACTGCGGGTGAAGCTGGTGTTACTTGGCTTCCTCAGCGGATGCGTCAGCAGCGTCGGCCTCAGCGGTCTCGGCTTCAACGGTCTCAGCTTCAACGGTCTCAGCCTCAACCGGGGTCTCCTCGGCGACGGGCGCGGACGCCTTCGCTGCGGAGGCCTTGTTCGACTTCACCTTGGGCGAAACGGGCTCGAGAACGAGCTCCATCTGCACCATGGAGGCGTTGTCGCCCTTGCGGAAGCCGAGCTTCGTGATGCGGGTGTAGCCGCCATCGCGCAGCGCAACCTGGGGCGCGATCTCGGTGAAGAGCTCGTGCACGACGGTCTTGTCGCCGATCGTCGCGAGAACGCGACGACGAGCGTGCAGGTCGCCACGCTTGGCGAAAGTCACCAGGCGCTCGGCAACCGGACGCAGGCGCTTGGCGCGCGTCTCGGTCGTCTTGATGGACTTGTGGGTGAACAGGGCGGCAGCCAGGTTCGCGAGCATGAGGCGCTCGTGCGCCGGTCCGCCACCGAGACGGGCTCCCTTAGTGGGCTTAGGCATTATCGGTAATCTCCAGTATCAAAGTCGAAAGGCGTCGAGGAACGACGAGCCTTAGATGGTTTCTTCGTCGTAACCGCTGTAGAAGTGCGCACCGTCAAAGCCGGGCACAGAATCCTTCAGCGACAGGCCGAGCTCTACGAGCTTGTCCTTGACCTCATCCACCGACTTCTGACCGAAGTTGCGGATGTTCATCAGCTGGGTCTCCGAGAGGGCGACCAGTTCGCTGACGTTGTTGATGCCTTCGCGCTTGAGGCAGTTGTACGAGCGCACGGACAGATCGAGGTCTTCGATCGGCACGGACAGCTCGGTGGAGAGGACGGCGTCGACCGGCGCGGGGCCGATCTCAATGCCCTCAGCAGCGGTGTTCAGTTCGCGGGCCAGACCGAACAGCTCGGTCAGCGTGCGACCGGCGGATGCGATGGCGTCGCGGGGCGAGATAGCCGACTTGGTCTCCACGTCAACGACGAGGCGGTCGAAGTCAGTGCGCTCACCGGCACGAGTTGCCTCGACACGGTAGGTCACCTTGAGAACCGGCGAGTAGATCGAGTCGACCGGAATCTGGCCGGCCTCGGAGTACTCGTTGCGGTTCTGGGTAGCCGACACGTAACCACGGCCACGCTCGATGGTCAGTTCGAGTTCGAACTTGGCCTTGTCGTTCAGGGTCGCGATGACGAGCTCGGGGTTGTGAACCTCGACGCCGGCCGGAGCCGAGATGTCGGCGGCCGTGACCTGGCCGGAGCCCTGCTTGCGCAGGTACGCGGTGATCGGCTCGTCGTGCTCGCTGGAGATGACCAGGCCCTTGATGTTCAGGATGATCTCGGTGACATCTTCCTTGACCCCGGGAACGGTGCTGAATTCGTGAAGCACTCCATCGATGCGGATGCTGGTGACAGCAGCGCCGGGAATCGAGGAAAGCAGGGTGCGGCGCATCGAGTTACCGAGGGTGTAGCCGAAGCCGGGCTCGAGGGGTTCGATGACGAACCGGGACCGGAACTCCGAGATGTTCTCTTCGGTGAGCGTGGGGCGCTGTGCAATAAGCACTATTGATTCCTTTCGGCGAAGTGTCCGCTATATGACACTTAGTGGCGAGTTGTGAAATTGTGAGTCTCGACGGGCCCGCGAGAAGCGGCCCTGTCGCGGTGAACGGCGAGTGAGCCTGCCCGGATCTTTCGACCCAGACAAGCCCAATCGCCAGTCACTGAAAGGAATTAAACGCGGCGGCGCTTCGGGGGACGGCAACCGTTGTGGGCCTGGGGCGTCACGTCGTTGATCGAGCCAACTTCGAGGCCAGCGGCCTGCAGCGAACGGATAGCCGTTTCGCGGCCTGAACCCGGTCCCTTGACGAAGACGTCAACCTTCTTCATGCCGTGCTCCTGGGCCTGGCGAGCTGCAGACTCTGCAGCCAGCTGAGCGGCGAACGGGGTCGACTTGCGCGAACCCTTGAAGCCAACTCCACCTGAGGACGCCCAGCTGATGACCGCACCGGTGGTGTCGGTGATCGAGACGATGGTGTTGTTGAAGGTGCTCTTGATGTGGGCCTGGCCCACAGCAATGTTCTTCTTTTCTTTCTTACGCGGCTTCCGTACGGCCGACTTTGGTGCTGCCATGATTTCTCCTGAATCCTAGAGGCGTGACGGGCTAGGCGAGGCCTAGCGCGCCTTCTTCTTGCCGGCTACGGTGCGCTTCGGGCCCTTGCGGGTACGAGCGTTGGTCTTGGTGCGCTGGCCGCGAACGGGCAGGCCCTTGCGGTGACGAATACCTTCGTAGCTACCGATCTCGACCTTGCGGCGGATGTCAGCGGCGATCTCACGGCGAAGGTCACCCTCGATCTTGAAGGTTCCTTCGATGTAGTCGCGGAGCTGGACGAGCTGCTCGTCAGTCAGGTCCTTGACGCGAATGTTTCCATCGATCTCGACGTCGGCGAGGGTCTTGAGTGCCCTCGTACGGCCAACACCGAAAATGTAAGTAAGTGCAACTTCCACGCGCTTATCGCGCGGAATGTCTACGCCGGCTAGACGTGCCATTGTGGCTTCTCCTGTGGGATGAGTGGAGGTCTGTAGCAGCACCTGTGCATCGGCCTCCAACCGATGGTGTCCCCCCGAAGGGTTCCCGGCACTGCTATGTATTTAGTTGTGTCGTGCGTGGATCTCGAGAACGACCATCGCTGGTCGAGCGTGTCGAGACCTAGCCCTGACGCTGCTTGTGACGCGGGTTCTCGCAGATGACCATCACGTTGCCGTTACGGCGGATGACCTTGCACTTGTCACAGATCTTCTTGACGCTGGGCTTGACCTTCATGGGTGTGTCCTTGTAATCGCTGTCTTCGTACCCACGGAATGCCGCAGGCCGTTACTTACAGCAACGCTTACTTGTAGCGGTATACGATCCGACCGCGGGTCAGGTCGTAAGGGCTCAGTTCCACGATCACACGGTCCTCAGGAAGGATGCGGATGTAGTGCTGACGCATCTTGCCCGAAATGTGGGCAAGAACTTTGTGGCCGTTGGTCAACTCAACGCGAAACATCGCGTTGGGAAGAGCTTCGACTACTGCGCCCTCGATCTCGATGACACCGTCTTTTTTGGCCATAACTCACTATCGCTAAAGTATTGGTTGCTGGTCTTGCGGGATTGTGGCCTCCAGACACGCCAGTAAAGGCAGTGCTAGACACCAAGGATTTATCCTATGCTATGCGATTGCCCTTTGGCAATTCATCCCTATAATCTGGTCGCCGCTGCCACGACCGCGAGCACATCGGCGTAGAGCGGATGCGTGGCCTCAAGCCCGCACACGTTCGCCACGATGGTCTCGGCGGAGTCGGTGGCGAGCATCCGCTGCAGCTCAACACTCTGCTCGTCGTCTGCGACGTCGAAGCGGAGGGCCGCGGCAATCGCCTCCAGCAGCGCCACGGGACGGGTGCCCCGTTCGGCGATCTCGGCGGCCGGGCCGATGAAACGCTCGTGCCGGCTGAGCTTGCGCAGCGGCTGACGGCCGACTCGTTCGACGGTGTCCGGCAGCGACGGGTTCGCGAACCGGCCGAGGATCTTCTGGCGGTAGGCGCGCTGGGTGGCCTCGTCGAGGCCGTGCTTGGCCACCAGGAGGGCGCTGGTCTCCTCGAGCACCCGGCGGGCACCATCCGCGACCGAAGGCACCAGAAGCGCGTCGGAGAGCTTGGAGACGCCGGCCTGGGTGCCGAGGTAGGCGACGGTGGCGTGTCCGGTGTTCACGGTGAAGAGTTTGCGCTCAATGTAGGGCGCGAGGTCCTCCACGAACGTGGCGCCGGGAATCGATGGCGGGGCGGAGCCGAACGCGGGGCTTTCGATGACCCACTCGTAGAAGGCCTCGACGGTGACGTCGATGCCGGCATCCTTCGATTGGCCGGGGACGATGCGGTCCACGGCGGTGTTGGCGAAGGCCACCCGGCCTTTCAGGGCCGCGCGGTCACCCTCTGGCACGTTCGCCCAGACCTGCTCGGCGAGCACATCGGTGGCGTTGATCGCGTTCTCGCAGGCCATCACGGCCAGCGGGGGCAACCCGGCATCGCGGCGGGCCAGGCCCGCCGCGATGACCGGGGCCACGAACCGTAGCACGGTGGGACCCACAGCGGTGGTGACAGCATCCGCCGTGGCGATCTCGTTGATGAGATCGGCCTCGGAAGTGGCGCTGTTGAGGGCGCGGAAGTTGTCGACCACCTTGTCGGTGGGGGTCTCCCCCGCCTCGTGCACGGTGTAGGACGGCGCCTGCTGCAGCGCCTCGATGAGAGGGCCATTCACATCGGCGAAGACAACCTCATAACCGGCCTCATGGAGCAGGAGACCTACGAAGCCGCGGCCGATGTTGCCCGCGCCGAAGTGAATGGCTTTCATTCTGCGTTTACCTCCTCGAGCAGGGCGAAGATCTCGTCCTGCGAACCAGCGTCGATCAGTTTCTGTACTTCGTCCTCGTCGGAGAAGACGACGGCGATCTTGGAGAGGATCTCCAGGTGTTCGTTGTTCAGGCCGGCGATGCCGACCGCGAACTTGACGGGCTGGCCGTCCCAATCGATCGGCTCCGCGTACCGCACCAGCGAGAGTGCCGATCGCACGATCGACTCCTTCGCGTCGTTGGTGCCGTGCGGGATCGCCAGGAAGTTGCCCATGTAGGTCGAGACGGAGTTTTCGCGCTCGAACATCGAGTCGACGTACTCCTGCTTCACCGCTCCGGCGGCGACCAACAGGGCACCGGCCTCACGGATGGCCTCGTCCCGCGTGGTGGCCGCACCCGCGGCCACCACGTTCTGCGGTTCCAGAATGCTCTGGGTCATTACTTGGTCACTCCTTTGTCGCTGCCCTGCAGGGACTGCACGACCTCGTCGTACTTCGGGCTGTTCATGAAGTTGTCCACCGACACGTGAACCGACTTGGGGCTCTTGCCGCGGGCCCGGTCCGTCAGGTCCTGGTGGGTGATCACGAGGTCGGCGGTGCCGTCGAGGTTCGCGATGGCCTGGTTGGTCACCGTGACCCCTTCGATGCCGGCCTTCTTGATCTTGTTGCGCAGCACCGAGGCGCCCATGGCGCTGGAGCCCATGCCGGCGTCGCAGGCGAAGACGATGTTCTTCACTGCGGTGCCGGTCGTGGCCGTGGCGCCGAGGTTGCCCAGGATCGAGCTGGACTTGCCCTTGTTGGCTTCGGTCTTGGCGATAGCGGCGGCCAGTTCGTTGTCGTTCTCAGCGGCGAGGTCCTTCTTGCGGCTGGCGCGGAGGATGACACCACCGATCGCGAACGAGACACCGGCTGAGGCGATGACCGAGAGGATGACGCCGATGAAGTCGGTTGCCGGGGTCTGCGCCAGCACGGCGATGATGCTGCCGGGCGAGGCGGGGGCGCGAAGGCCGGTCTGGAAAGCGACGTTCACGGCAACACCGGTCATGCCGCCACCGATGGCGGCGAGCACCATCATCGGCTTCATCAGCACATACGGGAAGTAGATCTCGTGGATGCCACCGAGGAACTGGATGATGATCGCGCCGGGTGCACTCGCGCGGGCCAGGCCGACGCCGAAGAACGAGAACGCGAGCAGGATGCCGAGGCCCGGGCCGGGGTTCGCCTCGAGCAGGAACAGGATGGACTTGCCGGACTCCTGGACCTGCTGCACACCGATGGGGGTGAGCACACCGTGGTTGATGGCGTTGTTGAGGAAGAGGATCTTGCCCGGTTCGATGAAGATCGACGCGATCGGCAGCAGGCCGTTGACGATGAGCCAGTCCACGATGGTCTCGAGGAAGGCGCTCAGGCCGGTGACCAGCGGGGCGATTCCGAAGAACGCACCCAGCGCCAGGGCGAAGCCGAGGATACCGGCGGAGAAGTTGTCCACCAGCATCTCGAAGCCGGGGCGGATCTTGCCGGCCCAGATCTTGTCGACCTTCATCAGGATCCATGCGGACAGCGGGCCGACGATCATGGCGCCGATGAACATCGGGATCGAGCTGCCCACGATGACACCCATGGTGGCGATCGAGGCGATCACTCCACCGCGGGTGCCGTAGACCATCCGGCCACCGGTGTTGGCGATCAGCAACGGCAGTAGGTACAAGATCATCGGGTCCACGAGCGTGACCAGGGTCTCGTTCGGGGTCCAGCCGGTGGGGATGAAGAAGGCGGTGATGATGCCCCACGCGATGAACGCCGCGATGTTGGGCATGATCATGCCGCTCAGGAAGGTGCCGAAGGCCTGTACGTGGACCCTCGCGCCCTTCTTCTCGGTGACAGACGTCGTTGTCATTTCTGTGTACCTCTCTCGGGGGTTGCAAGCACGGTAGGGCCCGTGCCGGTGGGGGCGGTGCTGGTGTAGCTGTGTGCGATTGCGGTTGCCGCGGTGCGAGCGGATGCTGCGCCATCGGCGGACAGAGCGGCGTCGGCGAGGTGCCGGGCCTGCTCGAGTGTGAAGTCGGCCAGGGAGGACCGAACGTCGGCGAGAGCTGACGCCGACATCGACAGGGTGGTGGCGCCGAGGCCCACGAGCACCACGGCCAGCAGCGGGTCGGCCGCGGCCTCGCCGCAGACACCGACGGGCTTGCCCAGGCTCGCGCCGGCGGCGCCGACCTCGCCCACCAGGCGAAGCACCGCGGGGTGCCACGGGTCCTGGAACGCGGCGACGCTGCCGAGCATCCGGTCCGCCGCCAGCGTGTACTGGGTCAGGTCATTGGTGCCGATGGAGGCGAAGTCGGCGTGCGCCAGGATGTGGTTGGCCAGCAGTGCCGCGCTCGGCACCTCGACCATGACCCCGGCGGTCTTCAGGCCCAGCTCGTGGGCGAGGGCGGTGAAGTACACGGTCTCTTCCACGGTGGACACCATCGGCGCCATCACCCAGAGGTCCGCGTCGGTGGCCGCGTCGGCTTCGGCGAGGGCGGTGAGCTGCTCCCGCAGGATGTCCTCGCTGGCACGAAGGGCACGCAGGCCGCGCAGGCCCAGGGCGGGGTTCTCCTCGGCGGCGTCGTTGAGGAACGCCAGGGGCTTGTCGGCGCCGGCGTCGAGCGCCCGCACCACGACCTTCTGGCCGGGGAAGGCGCGCAGCATCCGCTCGTACTGCTCACGCTGTTGCGTCACTGTGGGCGCGGAGGTGGAGTCGAGGAAGAGGAACTCGGTGCGGAACAGGCCCACACCTTCGGCGCCGAGGGCGACAGCCTTGGCGGCGCCATCCGCCGAACCGAGGTTGGCCCGCAGCGGCACCGGCGTGCCGTCCTTGAGCCGGCCGGGGCCGATCGGGGCCAGCGCGCGGGCTTCGCGGGCGGCGATGCGGGCGCGGGCCTCTGCGAGCTGCTTCGCGGTGGGGGCCACGAGCACGATGCCGTTGGCGGCGTCGATGATGACCTCGTCGCCGTCGGCGAGCTGCGCGGCGGCGTGGGTGCCCACGATCGCGGTGATCGACTTCTCCCGGGCCAGGATGGCGGTGTGCGAGGTGGGTCCACCGTCGATGGTGATCAGGCCGAGCACCTTGTCGAGGTCGAGCAGGGCCGTGTCGGCGGGGGCGAGGTCGTGGGCGACGAGCACGAAGGGGTCTTCGGGGTCCGGCACACCCGGTGCGGGCAGGCCGCCGAGGTCCGCGATGACCCGCTGGGCCACGTCGTCGAGGTCGGCGGCGCGCTCACCGAGGTAGCCGCCGAGGACCAGCATCTGGTCGCGGAAGACGGCGAAGGCCTCGAACACGGCGCGTTCGGCGGTCTGGTGCTTGTGCAGCCGGGCGGTGACCTCCTCGAGAAGGGTGGGGTCCTCGGCCATCATGGCCTGGGCCTCGAGCACCTCCTGGGCGGTGCCGCCGGCGCGTTCGCCCCGGGCTTCGAGGTCTTCGGCGACGGTGTGCATCGACGCGGTCGCCCGGGCCAGTTCGGCATCCGGGTCGAGGGTGCTGCGGGTGCCGACAGGCTCCGGCAACGGTGCGGGCATGCGCAGGACCCGGCCGATGGCGACGCCCTGGCCGATCCCGATGCCCTGCAGCTCAATCATGTGCGCGTCCCGCCTAGGCGTCGTGGTCGGTGAGGAGGAGCTCGACGAGGCCGTCGAGCACGGTGTCGGCGTTGTCGCCGTCGGTGGCGAGGGTGACGCTGTCACCGTGGTTGATGCCCAGCGAGATGACGCCGAGGATGCTGGCGGCATTGACCGGCTTGCCGTCGCCCTTCTGCAGGGTGACCGGGGCTCCCGCGGCGGCGGCGGCCTTCGTGAAGAGTTTCGCGGGGCGCGCGTGCAGCCCGTGCGTCGATCCGATCCGTACGGTGCGTTCGACCATGTGTCGCGCCTGCCTTTCCAACGTGCGGGAGTGTCACCGGGGCCTCAGTCGAGGTCCCGGCTTCGTGCGGGCAGCCGGCGGCGGCCGGCACAACAAAAAACGGATGGAACGGTGCGGGTGACCGGCGAAGTCAGACCCACGACCGCTCGTGTTCGGCATCTACGGCCAGATCAAGTGCCACGACGCCGTCACGCGCCGAGAACACCGAGTCGGGCAGCAGTGCCACGCCCACGCCGCGCTCTTTCGCCTGGGCGCTGATGCGCTCGAAGCGGGGTGCGAGGTGGGGACCGACCAGGAGTACGTCAATGGTGTCGAGCGAGGACGGTAGGTCCCCTTCGCTACCGGCGACGACCGCGAGGGTGAGCCCGCGTTCCTTGCCGGTGACCCGCAGCCTGTGCGCCACGAATGCGCTGGACGCTCCGGCACCACACACGATGAGAATCTTCATTGATTCTTTCCTTTCATCGATCTTTGAATTCAACACTTACTGTCCTCTCTTCGGACTTGCGGCGCCACCAGACCCTTTTCCGCAGGGTGCGGAAACACGTCGGGGTCCTACCGTGCCGGGCTCGCACTCTGCTTGACTACTCTTGAGACGATGGAGTTGCGCACGATGAGTGATAAACAGACGCGGATGCTGGACTTCCTGTCCCAGACATCCAGCTGGATCACGGCAGGCGAACTTGCTGACCGCCTGGGCGTTACCCCGCGCAGTGTGCGCAGCTATGTCACGGCGGTGAAGGCGGCCGCGCATCCGCTCACCGTCATCGAATCCGGCACCGCCGGCTACAGGCTCAACCGCGACGAGTTCGCCAGCTTCACCGCCCAGCACCGGTCCAAGCCGCGCGAAACGGACGCGGACACCCCGCAGCAACGGCTGTCCAGCCTGGTGCGTCGGCTCACCGAATCGCCCGACGGGCTGGACGTCTACGAGCTGGCCGCCGAGAACTTCGTCAGCGACTCCACGGTGGAAGCCGACCTGGCCCGGGTGCGGCTGATGCTGCCCGACAGTGGCCTGACCCTGGTGCGGCACGGCAGCGTGGTCACCCTCACCGGATCGGAGACCGACCGGCGCCGGCTGCTCAGCCGGATGTTCCGCGAGGAGAGCGCCCGCGGCATGATCGACCTGGAGACCATCCAGCGCGAGTTCACCTCCGGGCAGGCCGGCGCCGACAGCCTGGGCGCGTTCAAGACCGACCTCATCGAGCTGCTCGACGGCCAGGGATATTTCGTCAACGAGTACGGCATCAACAACGTGTTGCTGCACGTGGCCATCGCGATCGACAGGGTCACCAAGCACCTCTCCCCCGCCCCCGCCGTCGCCGAACCGCCGTCGGAGCTCGCCACCTCGTTGTCCGGCCTGATCACGAAGCACTTCGACGTGCGCCTGGGCAGCGGTGACCTCGCCTATCTGGCGTTCCTGCTGACCACCCGGGTGATCACCCCCGGCCACGACCAGCCGGCCGAGACCCTCATCGAAAGCTACGTGCGGCCGGAGGAGCTCGCGATGATGCGCGCCATCGTGGACCGGGCCAGCCGGGAGTACCTCGTCGACCTCGACGACGACGACTTCATCGTGCGGCTGACCCTGCACGTGCGCAACCTGATCAACCGGGCACACGACAAGTCCTACTCCCGCAACCCGCTCACCCGGTCGATCAAGACCTCGTACCCGCTGATCTACGAGCTGGCCGTGTACATCGCCAGCCAACTGCAGCGCGCCGAGCAGATCGTGATCAACGACGACGAGATCGCCTACATCGCCATGCACGTGGGCGCGCATCTCGAGCAGCAGGTGCGCCGGGTGGAGCTGGTGACCTGCGCGATAGTGTGCCCCAACTACTACGACATGCACGTGCTGCTGCGCGAACGCATCGAACGGGTGCTCGGCGACGACCTCGAGGTCGTCGCGGTGATCACCCGTTCCGATGTGGACTGGGACGCTCTCGACGCCGATCTGGTGCTCACCACCATCGACCCGCAGTTGCACGCCGACGGGGTCATCGTGATCCAGCCGTTCCTCACTCAGAACGACATCGACCGCATCCGCCAGCAGGCCAGCCGGGTGCGACGGATGCGCCGGCGCGCGCGCCTGAAGGACGACCTGCTGCAGTTCTTCGACGAGTCTTTGTTCTCGCGCAACTTCTACGCCCCCGACGAGACCGCGATGATCACCGCGCTGGGCGAGCGCATGATGGCGCGGGGCATCATCGATCAGAGCTACGTGGACGGCGCCATCGAGCGGGAGCTGATGTCATCCACCGCGTTCACCGATAACCTCGCCGTGCCGCACGCCATGGCGATGAGCGCCCAGCAGACCTCGATCGCCATCGTGATCAACGACGCCCCGATGGACTGGGGCGACAACCGGGTGAACGTGGTCGCGCTGATCGCCTTCAGTGCCGCCGGCCGCAGCACCTTCCAGGCGGTCTTCGACCAGTTCGTGGAGGTCTTCTCCGACCGCCTCGAGGTGCAGCGCCTGATCAAACGCTCCGTCGACTTCGCGTCCTTCATCGACGAGCTGGTCCACGTCATGGACGCCTAGCCCGGCGCGTCCCGCTCCCGCACCCAACTGGTCCCAAATCGGACGAATGGTCCCGGCACACCGGGCGCAATCGTCCGCACCGGCAACTGTTGCGGCCGGGCGGGCGACGGCCGCTTAGGCCAGGGGCGTCGGGGTGATGCCGAACTGGGCCAGGCCCGCCGCACCGCCGTCTTCGGCGGTGAGCACCCAGATGCCGTCTTTGTGCACGGCGACGCTGTGCTCCCAGTGCGCGGCGGCCTTGCCGTCGCTGGTCGCGACGGTCCAGTCGTCGTCGCGGGTGAAGGTCTCGATGTCGCCGAGCACCACCATCGGCTCGATCGCCACGACCAGGCCGGGCTTCACGTCCGGGCCCTTCTGGCGCACCCGGTAGTTGAACACCGGCGGTGCCTCGTGCATCGACTTGCCGATGCCGTGGCCCACGTAGTCGGTGAGGATCCCGTAGCTGCCTTGCGATTCGATGTAGTCCTCGATGGCCTCGCCGACCTCGTTGAGGTGCCGCGCCTCGGCCAGGCGGGCGATGCCGTGCCAGAGCGACTGCTCGGTCACCCGCGAGAGTTCCTCGCGCTCGGCGACGAGCTCGGGCCGCGACGGGTCCGGCAGCACGAAGGTGAATGCCGCGTCGCCGTTCCAGCCGTCGATGATCGCGCCACTGTCGATTGACACGATATCGCCGGCACCGAGCACCCGACCATTGGGGATGCCGTGCACCACGTCGTCGTTCACCGAGGCGCACACCGTGTGGAAGTAGCCCTGCTCGAGCTTGAAGTTGGGCTGGCCGCCCAGCGCCACGATGGCCGCCTCAGCGGCGGCATCCAGCTCGAGGGTAGTGACTCCCACCTGCATGGCTTCCCGCGCCGCCACGAGCGACGCAGCGGTCGCCAGGCCGGGGGCCAGCATCAGGCGCATCTGCGCCGGGGACTTGTAGATGGAGCGGCGAAGGGCCACGGTCATACCTGCAAACTAAGTCGTCGTGCGGAGCCGGCGCCGGAAAGCGCCCGGGTGAAAAACGAAAGGGCGCCGACCGAAGCCGACGCCCCATCACAGCAAATCTAGACGGATGCCGCCACGGCGTCGGTGGGACCGACGGCGTGCAGACCGCGTTCGGCCAGCGCGGCCACGATGCGGTCGGTGACCTGGTCGACGGCACCGAGGCCGTCGATGGTGACCACGACGCCGCGCTTGTCGTACAGGTCGATGAGCGGTGCGGTCTGCTCTTCGTAGACGTCGAGACGGTGCCGGATGACCTCGGCGGTGTCATCCGCGCGGCCCTGCTCGGCGGCCCGCTTGAGCAGCCGGGCGACGACCTCGTCGGTGTCCGCGACGATCTGCACCACGGCGTCGAGCGAGGTACCTTCGGCGTCGAGCAGGCGGTCGAGCTCGAGCACCTGGTCGGTGGTGCGCGGGTAGCCGTCGAGCAGGAAGCCGCCACGGGCATCCGGCTCCTGAAGGCGGTCGGCGACGATCTCGTTGGTCAGGGAGTCGGGCACATACTTGCCGGCCTCGATGAACGCCTTGACCTTCAGGCCCAACTCGGTTTCGGTCTTCACGTTGTGACGGAAGATGTCGCCGGTGGAGATGGCGGGAATGCCGAACGCTTCGGCCAGGCGCACGGCCTGAGTGCCCTTGCCGGCCCCGGGGGGTCCGATCACGAGAAGACGGGTCATCGCAGGAGCCCTTCGTAGTGGCGCTGTTGCAGCTGGGAGTCGATCTGCTTGACCGTCTCCAGGCCGACGCCGACGATGATCAGGAGGCTGGCGCCACCGAACGGGAAGTTCTGGTCGGCGCCGATCAGCGAGAACGCGATCAGCGGGATCAGCGCGATGAGGCCGAGGTAGAGAGCACCGGGCAGAGTCACGCGGGTGAGCACGTAGTCGAGGTACTCGGCGGTGGGCCGGCCGGCACGGATGCCGGGGATGAAGCCGCCGTACTTCTTCATGTTGTCGGCGACCTCTTCGGGGTTGAAGGTGATCGCGACGTAGAAGTAGGTGAAGCCCACGATGAGCAGGAAGTAGAACGCCATGTACAGCGGGTGGCTGCCCTGGGTGAGGTTGTTGGTGACCCAGGTGACCCAGGCCTGCGGCGTCTCGCCGGCGGCGGGCTGGTTGAACTGGGCGATCAGGGCCGGCAGGTACAGCAGCGACGACGCGAAGATGACGGGCACAACGCCGGCCATGTTCACCTTGATCGGGATGTAGGTGTTGTTGCCGCCGTAGGTGCGGCGACCCACCATGCGCTTGGCGTACTGCACCGGGATGCGGCGCTGCGACTGTTCGACGAAGACCACACCCGCTACGACCACGAGGCCGATCGCGAGGACGACCAGGAAGATCTCGATGCCCTTCTGCTGGGCGATGGAGATCAGCGAGTTGGGGAACTGGGCAGCGATCGACGTGAAGATCAGCAGCGACATTCCGTTGCCGATGCCGCGCTCGGTGATCATCTCACCCATCCACATGATCACGCCGGTACCGGCGGTCATGGTGATGACCATCAGCATGATGGCGTACCAGGCGTCGTTGGTGAGCAGCTGGGAGCACTCGGAGGAGGCCGAGGTGCCGAACAGGGCGCCGCTGCGGGCCACCGTGATCAACGTGGTCGACTGCAGGATGCCCAGGGCGATAGTGAGGTACCGGGTGTACTGCGTGAGCTTGGACTGGCCCGCCGCACCCTCCTTGTAGAGGGTCTCGAAGTGTGGGATCACCACGCGCAGCAGCTGCACGATGATGGAGGCCGTGATGTACGGCATGATCCCCAGCGCGAAGACTGACAGCTGCAGCAGGGCGCCACCACTGAACAGGTTCACGAGCTCGTAGAGGCCGCTCGTTCCCTGGTTCGCTGCAAGACAGGCTTGCACGTTGCCGAAGTCCACGAACGGGGCGGGGATGAACGAGCCCAGACGGAACAGGGCGACGATGCCCAGGGTGAACCCGATCTTCTTACGAAGGTCCGGCGTGCGGAATATCCGCGCAATGGCGCTAAACAAAAAAGGCCTCCAGTTAGTAACAAAGAACGAGCTTGCCGAGTCAGCACCAGCGCTTTAATCGCTGGGCAGGCTCGACAAGCTCGATCTCGTCTACGGGTCTTACTACTTGATCGAGCCACCTGCTGCGACGATCTTCTGCTCTGCTGAGCGGGAGACCTTATCGACTGCAACAGTCAGCTTAACCGCAATGTCACCATTGCCGAGAACCTTGACCTTCTCGTTGTCGCGAACGGCACCCTTGGCGACCAGTGAAGCGATGGTTACATCGCCGCCGGTCGGGTACAGCTCGGCGAGGCGCTCCAGGTTTACAACCTGGTACTCGACGCGGAACGGGTTCTTGAACCCGCGCAGCTTCGGGGTGCGCATGTGCAGCGGCATCTGCCCACCCTCGAAGCCGATACGCACGGTGTAGCGCGCCTTGGTGCCCTTGGTTCCACGACCCGCGGTCTTACCCTTGGATCCTTCACCACGGCCAACGCGCTGCTTGTCCTTCTTCGATCCGGGCGCGGGACGAAGGTGGTGCACCTTCAGTACCTGCGGACGGACCTCAGTGGGCTCAGTCGGCGCGGCGGCCTTCTTGGCGGCAACAGTCTTGGCCGGGGCCTTGGCTGCAGCAGCCTTCGTGGTCGTCGCCTTGGGGGCGGCGGCCTTCTTAGCGGCGGGCTTGGTTGCTACCTTCTCGGTAGCTTCCTTCTCGTCAGCCATTAGTCAATCTCCTCGACCTTCACAAGGTGAGCAACGGTGTTGACGTAGCCACGGTTCTGCGAGTTGTCCTCGCGGATCGTGACGGCGCCAATGCGACGCAGGCCCAGGCTGCGCAATGTGTCGCGCTGGTTCTGCTTCTCACTAATTTTGGACTTGATCTGCGTAATCTTCAGCTGAGCCATTAGGCACCTGCCTTCGCGCTTGCGGCGGCTGCTGCTGCAGCCGCGTCGGCACGCAGAAAACGGGCCGGAGCCACGTCTTCGTAGGGAAGGCCACGGCGAGCCGCGACTGCACGAGGCTCTTCGAGCTGGTGCAGGGCCTCCACCGTGGCGTGCACGATGTTGATGGTGTTCGACGAACCGAGCGACTTGCTCAGAACGTCGTGGATGCCGGCGCATTCGAGTACGGCGCGCACCGGGCCACCGGCGATAACGCCGGTACCTGCTGCGGCCGGACGGAGAAGAACGACTCCGGCAGCTGCTTCACCCTGAACGGGGTGCGGGATGGTCAGGCCGACGCGGGGAACGCGGAAGAAGTTCTTCTTCGCTTCCTCGACGCCCTTGCTGATTGCGGTCGGGACCTCGCGGGCCTTACCGTAACCAACGCCTACCAGGCCGTTACCGTCTCCGACGACGACCAGAGCGGTGAAGCTGAAGCGACGACCACCCTTGACGACCTTGGAAACACGGTTGATCGTGACGACGCGCTCGAGGAACTGGCTCTTCTCGGCGTCACGGCTTCCGCGCTCACGGTTCGGGCTGCGCTCACGGCCACCACGGCGAGCCTCACGAGGCTCGTTCTGCGGCGGCGTAGTCGAAGCTGCGGTTTCCACCGGAACTTCAGTGACGACGTCAGCTTCCTTCGCTGCTGCGGTGCTACTGGATTCAGTGCTCACAGGTCCAACCCTCCCTTTCGGGCTCCTTCGGCGATGGCTGCGACGCGTCCTGCGTACTTGCTGCCACCACGGTCAAATACGACGGCTTCGATACCGGCGGCTTTGGCGCGCTCGGCGACGAGCTCGCCGACCTTGTGCGCCTTGGCGGTCTTGTCACCATCGAAGGTGCGCAGACCGGTTTCGAGAGTCGACGCCGACGCGAGGGTGAAACCCTTGCTGTCGTCAACGACCTGCACGAATACGTGGCGAGCCGAGCGGGTGACGACGAGACGCGGACGAAGCGCGGTCCCCTCGATCTTCTTGCGAAGACGTGCGTGCCTGCGTCCGCGGGCAGCCGACTTGCTTTTTCCTCTAGTTCCGAGACCCATGGTTACTTACCACTCTTTCCGGCCTTGCGGCGAACAATCTCGCCGGCGTAACGCACACCCTTACCCTTGTAGGGCTCAGGCTTGCGAATCTTACGGATGTTTGCGGCAACCTCACCGACGGCCTGCTTGTCGATACCGCTGACCGTGAGCTTGTTAACGCCCTCGACGGTCAGGGAGATACCAACGGGCGGCTCAATGAGGACCGGGTGCGAGAAGCCAAGGGCGAACTCAACGGAGGTGCCCTTCTGCGCAACGCGGTAACCGGTACCGACGATCTCGAGTCCCTTGGTGTAACCCACGGTGACGCCGATGATCTGGTTGGCGATCAGGGTACGGGTCAGTCCGTGCAGCGAACGCGAAGCGCGCTCGTCGTCGGGACGGGTGACCAGAACCTGGCCATCGGTGACCTGAACCTCGATGGGGTTGGCGACGGTGAGCGCGAGCTCACCCTTCGGACCCTTGACGCTAACGGCCTGGCCGTTAGCTTCGACCGTGACACCCGCGGGGATCTCGATCGGAAGTCTTCCAATACGTGACATTGTCGGCTACCACACGTAGGCGAGAACTTCTCCGCCTACGCCCTTCTTCTCAGCCTGGCGGTCGGTGAGCAGACCGCTGGAGGTGGACAGGATGGCAACGCCGAGGCCGCCGAGAACCGTGGGGATCTCAGTCGACTTTGCGTACACGCGCAGGCCGGGCTTGGAAACCCGCTTGATGCCGACGATGGAACGCTCGCGGTTGGGGCCGAACTTGAGGTTCAGCGTGAGGGTCTTTCCGACCTCTGCATCCTTGACATCCCAGGCAGAGATGTAACCCTGTGCCTTGAGGATGTCTGCGATGTGCGCCTTGAGCTTGCTGTGCGGCATCGACACTGTGTCGTGGTACGCCGAGTTAGCGTTGCGCAGTCTGGTCAGCATATCTGCGACCGGATCTGTCATTGTCATTTGTGGTGCCTTTCTCGCCTGGTTTCGTGCACCCGTTACACGGATGACGACCTGTGGTGGTGGAGGGGGCCGAACGGTTGTCCGGCCCCCGGGGTAAAGCTAGTTTAGGAGTTCTCGGCCGTCTTGAACGGGAAGCCGAGCGCCTTGAGCAGCGCGCGACCCTCGTCGTTGTTCTTGGCGGTCGTCACAACAGTGATGTCCATACCGCGAACACGGTCGATCCGGTCCTGGTCGATCTCGTGGAACATGACCTGCTCCGTGAGACCGAACGTGTAGTTGCCGGCGCCGTCGAACTGCTTGTCCGAGAGGCCGCGGAAGTCGCGGATACGGGGCAGGGCGAGGCTGAGCAGCCGGTCGAGGAACTCCCACATGCGGTCGCCACGAAGTGTGACGTGCGTGCCAATGGGCTGTCCTTCACGCAGTTTGAACTGCGCGATGGACTTGCGTGCCTTGGTGACCTGCGGCTTCTGGCCGGTGATCTTGGTGAGGTCGGCGACGGCGCCATCCATGATCTTGCCGTCGCGTGCTGCTTCGCCGACACCCATGTTGACGATGATCTTCGTCAGGTTGGGTACCTGGTGGACGTTGGTGAAACCCAGGTCCTTGGCGAGCTGCAGGGAGATCTCTTCGCGATACTTCTGCTTGAGACGCGGCAGAACGACGGGCTTTGCGCCCTCGGTTGCGATGTCAGTCATTAGAGGTCCTTACCTGACTTCTTGGCGTAACGAACGCGGACCGTCTTGGTGACGCCGTCCTTCGTTACCTCTTCGAGACGGAACCCGACCTTGGTCGGCTTCTTGGTCTCCGGGTCGACGAGCGCGACGTTGGAAGCGTGAATCGATGCTTCCACAGTCTCGATGCCGCCGGTCTTGGAGCCGCGCTGGGTCTGGCCGACGCGAACGTGCTTCTTGACGAAGTTGATTCCTTCGATCAGGACGCGGTTCTTCTCGACCTGTACCTCGAGCACACGACCCTGCTTGCCACGGTCTCCGCCGCGAGCCTGGGTGCGGCCGGTGATGACCTCTACGAGGTCACCCTTCTTGATTCTGGCCATGATTTAGATAACCTCCGGTGCCAACGAAATGATCTTCATGAACTTCTTGTCGCGGAGTTCGCGACCGACCGGTCCGAAGATACGGGTACCACGGGGGTCTCCGTCAGCCTTCAAGATCACTGCGGCGTTCTCATCGAACTTGATGTACGAGCCGTCTGGACGACGGGTCTGCTTTTTGACGCGAACGATGACGGCTTTGACGACGTCACCCTTCTTGACGTTGCCGCCCGGGATGGCGTCCTTGACGGTGGCGACGATAACGTCACCCAGTCCGGCGTAACGACGGCCGGAGCCACCGAGAACGCGGATCGTCAACAGGACCTTGGCACCGGTGTTGTCGGCAACTTTGAGTCGTGATTCTTGCTGAAGCACTTTCTAACTCCTTCTATCAAGTAAGCGCGAGGCTTACTTGGCCTTCTCGAGAATCTCGACCAGGCGGAAGCGCTTGGTAGCGCTCAGCGGGCGAGTTTCGCTGATCAGGACCAGGTCGCCGACGCCGGCGGTGTTCGCCTCGTCGTGAACCTTCAGCTTGGACGTACGGCGGATGACCTTGCCGTACAGGGGGTGCTTCACGCGGTCTTCGACCTCGACAACGATGGTCTTATCCATCTTGTCGCTGGTCACGTAACCACGCATCGTCTTGCGGTAGCCGCGCACGAGAGCCTCGGCGGGGACGACCGTTTCGTCAGTCTTCGCCATGATTAGGCCTCCTTCGTCTCGACGGCGTCAGCCTCGGGAGCATCCGTGGATGCGTCCTTGGCCTTGGCCTTCTTGGTCGTCTTCTTCTCAGCCTTGGCCGGAGCCTCGACTGCGACGGGAGTGGCACGAATGCCCAGCTCGCGCTCACGGAGAACCGTGTAGATGCGTGCAATGTCCCGCTTGACCGCGCGAAGGCGGCCGTGGCTTTCGAGCTGGCCGGTGGCCGACTGGAAGCGCAGGTTGAACAGCTCTTCCTTGGCCTTCTTCAGCTCGTCGAACAGTCGTTCGTTTTCAAAGGTGTCGAGCTCGACTGAGGCGAGCTCCTTGGATCCGATCGCCATTATGCGTCGCCCTCCTCGCGCTTGATGATGCGTGCCTTGAGGGGCAGCTTGTGAATTGCACGGGTGAGCGCTTCGCGAGCAACGGTGTCAGAGACACCGGAAAGCTCGAAGAGCACGCGGCCCGGCTTGACGTTCGCGACCCACCACTCGACCGAACCCTTACCGGAACCCATGCGGGTTTCGGCAGGCTTCTTGGTGAGCGGGCGGTCCGGGTAGATGTTGATCCAGACCTTGCCGCCACGCTTGATGTGACGCGTCATGGCGATACGAGCGGACTCGATCTGACGGTTGGTCACGTACGCGGGGGTGAGGGCCTGAATGCCATACTCGCCGAACGAAACAGTGGTACCACCGGTTGCGTGGCCGGTACGGCCGGGGTGGTGCTGCTTGCGGTGCTTAACTCTGCGGGGAATCAACATTATTTAGCCTCAACTCCTGCTGCAACCGGAGCCGCGCCCTCTGCGCGAGGCGCACGGCGGGGACGGTCGTCACGACGCTCGGGGCGGGACGACTTAGCGTTGGCCTGCTCACGAGCGAGTTCCTTGTTGGTGATGTCGCCCTTGTAGATCCAGACCTTCACGCCGATGCGGCCGAAGGTGGTCTTGGCTTCGTAGAAGCCGTAGTCGATGTTCGCGCGCAGGGTGTGCAGCGGCACACGGCCTTCGCGGTAGAACTCCGAACGGCTCATCTCAGCGCCACCGAGACGACCGGACACCTGGATGCGAACACCCTTGGCGCCGGCGCGCTGGGCGCCCTGCAGGCCCTTACGCATCGCGCGGCGGAAAGCCACACGAGCGGAGAGCTGCTCTGCAATGCCCTGCGCGACGAGCTGTGCATCCTGCTCGGGGTTCTTGACCTCGAGGATGTTCAGCTGGATCTGCTTGGCGGTGAGCTTTTCAAGGTCGGACCGGATGCGCTCTGCTTCCGCGCCGCGACGACCGATCACGATGCCCGGACGGGCGGTGTGAATGTCGACCCGGACACGATCGCGGGTGCGCTCGATCTCGATGCGGGACACGCCGGCGCGGTCGAGGCTGGTGCTCAACAGGCGGCGGATCTTGACGTCTTCAGCGACGAAGTCGCTGTAACGCTGGCCCGGCTTCGTGCTGTCAGAGAACCAACGCGACACGTGGTCGGTCGTGATTCCCAGACGGAAGCCATACGGGTTTACTTTCTGACCCATTACTTCGTACCCTCCTCAGGAGTGGCGAGCACAACAGTGATGTGGCTCGTACGCTTCTTGATCTGGAATGCGCGACCCTGTGCGCGGGCCTGGAAACGCTTGAGCGTCGTGCCCTCGTCGACGAATGCCTGGGAGATGAACAGATCCTGTTCGTCCAGGAACTCGTTCGCAGCATCGGCCTTGACCCGTGCGTTCGCGATGGCCGATTCGACCAGCTTGTACACGGGGTCGGACGCGCCCTGCGGCGCGAACTTGAGAATTCCCAGCGCTTCGTGCGCCTGCTTGCCACGAATCAGGTTGACAACGCGACGGGCCTTCTGGGCGGTAACGCGGATGTGACGCACGCGTGCGATCGACTCCACCATTTCTCCTCCTTCACGTCACCGCGTTAGCGGCGACGACCCTTCTTGTCATCCTTCACGTGACCACGGAAGGTGCGGGTGGGAGCAAACTCGCC
Source organism: Cryobacterium sp. TMN-39-2 (assembly GCF_004402745.1). Classification (NCBI taxonomy): domain Bacteria; kingdom Bacillati; phylum Actinomycetota; class Actinomycetes; order Micrococcales; family Microbacteriaceae; genus Cryobacterium; species Cryobacterium sp. TMN-39-2. The sequence continues at coordinate 96,262 of NZ_SOFX01000003.1, read as the reverse complement.
GAGTTTGTGCCCAACCATGCTCTCGGTGACGAACACCGGGATGTGCTTGCGACCGTCGTGAACCGCGATGGTGTGCCCGAGCATGTCGGGGATGATCATCGAACGGCGCGACCAGGTCTTGATTACGTTCTTGCTTGAGGCTTCATTCGCCTTGACAACCTTGCGAAGCAGGTGGTCGTCAACGAAGGGGCCCTTCTTAAGACTTCTTGGCATCGTCTACTCCTACTTACGCTTCTTGCCGACGGTACGGCGACGAACAATGAGCTTGTCGCTTTCCTTGTTCGGGTGGCGGGTGCGCCCTTCCTTCTGGCCCCAGGGGCTGACGGGGTGACGTCCACCGGACGTCTTACCCTCACCACCACCGTGCGGGTGGTCGACCGGGTTCATGGCAACACCACGAACGGTCGGGCGAACGCCTTTCCAGCGCATCCGGCCGGCCTTGCCCCAGTTGATGTTCGACTGCTCGGCGTTGCCGACCTCACCGATCGTGGCGCGGCAGCGAGCGTCGACGTTACGGATTTCTCCGGACGGCAGGCGCAGCTGGGCGTAGATGCCATCCTTCGCGACCAGGCGAACCGACACTCCGGCGGAGCGGGCCAGCTTGGCGCCACCACCCGGACGGATCTCGATGGCGTGAATGATGGTACCGGTGGGGATGTTCTTCAGCGGCAGGTTGTTGCCGGGCTTGATGTCAGCACCGGCACCCGACTCGACGATGTCGCCCTGGTTCAGCTTGTTCGGCGCAATGATGTAGCGCTTGGAGCCGTCCATGAAGTGCAGCAGCGCGATGCGCGCCGTGCGGTTGGGGTCGTACTCGATGTGAGCGACCTTGGCGTTGACACCGTCTTTGTCGTTACGACGGAAGTCGATCACGCGGTACTGGCGCTTGTGGCCACCACCGATGTGACGCGTCGTGATGCGACCCTGGTTGTTACGACCACCGGTCTTGGACAGCGGACGAAGCAGCGACTTCTCGGGCGTCGAACGGGTGATCTCTGCGAAGTCCGCAACAGATGAACCGCGACGACCGGGGGTCGTGGGCTTGTACTTACGAATAGCCATTTCTTATTCCTCTAGTCCTGGCCGCTTAGCCGACGGCCGTGAAGATGTCGATGGAACCGGACTTGAGCGTGACGATGGCACGCTTGGTGTCCTTGCGCTTACCCATGCCGAACTTGGTACGGCGAGTCTTGCCGATGCGGTTCATGGTGTTGATCGACGCAACCTCAACCTTGAAGATCTTCTCGATCGCCAGCTTGATTTCGGTCTTGTTCGAACGCGGGTCCACGATGAAGGTGTACTTGCCCTCGTCGATCAGGCCGTAGCTCTTTTCAGAGACGACCGGAGCGATGATGACGTCGCGGGGGTCCTTTTGAATCGGGGTAGCCATTATGCGGACACCTCTTCCTTCTTGGTCTTGTGCGCCACGAACGCGTCAAACGCGCCCTTGGTGAAGACGATGTCGTCAGAGACGAGAACGTCGTAGGCATTCAGCTGGTCCCACGACAGCACGTGCACCGTCGGGAGGTTGCGGATGCTGCGGAGAGTCATCTCGTCGGTGCGCTCGAGAACGACCAGCACGTGCTTGCTGCTGGCGATCTGGGTGAGCAGCGTGATGGCGCCCTTGGTGCTGGGCGTCTCGGACGAGAACAGCGCGGTCACCACGTGCAGACGGTCACCACGGGCGCGGTCAGAGAGTGAACCCTTGAGCGCGGCGGCAATCATCTTCTTCGGGGTGCGCTGGTCGTAGCTGCGCGGGGTCGGTCCGTGGACGATGCCACCACCGGTCATCTGAGGGGCGCGGATCGAGCCCTGACGAGCGCGACCGGTTCCCTTCTGCTTGAACGGCTTGCGGCCGGCACCGGAAACTTCTCCGCGGCTCTTTACCTTGTGCGTTCCCTGGCGTGCGGCAGCGAGCTGCGCGACAACAACCTGGTGAATCAGCGGGATGTTGGTCTGGACGTCGAAGATTTCGGCGGGCAGCTCAACGGAGCCGGCCTTCTTGCCGTTGGCATCGATGAGGTCGAGTGCGGTAGCCATAGGACTACGCTCCCTTCACTGCGGTGCGGACGAATACGAGGCGGCCCTTGGCGCCGGGAACGGCACCCTTGACCAGAATGAGGCCCTTGTCGGCGTCGATCGCGTGAACCTTGAGGTTCAGCACGGTCACGCGCTCGCCACCCATACGACCGGCCATGCGCATGCCCTTGAAGACACGGCTGGGGGTCGAGGAGGCACCGATGGAACCGGGCTTGCGGTGGTTGCGGTGCGAACCGTGCGAAGCGGAAACACCCTTGAAGTTGTGACGCTTCATAACACCGGCGAAGCCCTTGCCCTTGGAAGTGCCCATGACGTCAACCTTGGTGCCGGCGACGAACACACCGTCAACGGTGAGCTCCTGGCCCAGGGTGTAGTCAGCGGCATCCGCGGTGCGGAGCTCGGTAACGTGGCGGCGCGGCGTGACGCCGGCCTTCTCGAAGTGTCCTGCGGACGGCTTGTTCACCTTGCGGGGGTCGATGGCGCCAGAGGCAATCTGGACGCCGGCGTAGCCGTCGATGTCCTTCGTGCGGATCTGGGTGACGACGTTCGGCGAGATCTCGATGACGGTAACGGGAACAAGCTTGTTGTTCTCGTCCCACACCTGAGTCATGCCGAGCTTCTTGCCGAGGAGGCCCTTGGTGGTCTTGGTATCTGCGTACGACATCGCGGGCCCTAGAGCTTGATCTCGATGTTGACGTCTGCCGGGAGGTCGAGACGCATGAGCGAGTCGACGGCCTTCGGCGTCGGGTCAATGATGTCGATCAGACGCTTGTGGGTGCGCATTTCAAAGTGCTCCCGGCTGTCCTTGTACTTGTGAGGGGAACGGATGACACACACCACGTTCTTCTCGGTCGGAAGCGGCACGGGGCCGACAACGGTTGCACCCGCACGGGTGACGGTGTCGACGATCTTGCGCGCCGAGATGTCGATGACCTCGTGGTCATACGACTTAAGTCGAATGCGGATTTTCTGTCCCGCCATGTCGAACTCTCTTTCTTGTCAAGGCTTCTTACATCCCGAGGGCTGCATTGGACGCCGTAGTAGCACTGCTGCTATCGCACCACTGTTCATCTGTCAATTTCGATCCGGCCGGGAATCCGACCATCTCGAGCCAACTCCCCCAGGCCGGGGCCTGGCGGATGACATGGTTTTACCCAAGCATCCAAGAAGTTGATTTAAGCTTCGTTCTGCTACCCGCGGCCTAACTCCGACCCTCAAGGGGCGAGCTATGCACTGCCTGGTAGTGATTCCGGTCTCGCGTGCAGCGCGATCCGAAAGTGTTGAACTAGAAGAGTCTGCCACAGGAATAGGTCATTGTGCAACCCGGGCGTGTCGCGTTGGGCGTGTCGCGCGATCCGCGTCGTTCCGCGGGAGTTCAGCTACGCCCCTCCGCTGCTCGAGCTGCTTGAGACCCCGGAAATTGAGGCAATCTCCAGCCGCCTAAGCCGCTCCTTTGGGAGTCACCACGGCACGCACCGTGCGGCACAGAATCCGCATGTCGGCCATGTTCTGGGCGTGATGCCAACGACAAAGTCGGTGTGCGGCCTTACAGAGTCGACGCTGAGGTAGATGTTACGGCCGGGGCCGCTACTTCGGGTCGGGAGTGCTGTCGCGGCCGGCGGTGCCGTCGTTGCGGCCGATGTGCTTGTCGGCCGCGTCGCGGGCACCCTGGATCTTGTCGGCGTGCTTGTTTCCGGTGACCTTGTTGGCCGCGGCAGCTGCGCCATCGATGACCTTGTCGGACATCTCCTCGCCCTTCTCGCTCTTGAGGAAGTCCTGGGCCTTGCGGGTGATGTCGTTGAGGTTCATGTGGGTCTCCGATCCTTGGGTGTGGTTACGAGGTTAGTTCGGGGTGCGGGGTCTCGACAAGCTCGACCAACGGAACGCGCTCAACCAGGGCAACGCGCTCGACCTGCGGCGGCCGGGGACGACAAAGGGCCGGTCCCGAAGGACCGACCCTGTTGTTGTTGACTAGCTCAGCGAGTGAGCAGGTCTACTGAATTACTTGAGAACCTTGATGACGGTTCCGGCGCCGACGGTGCGGCCACCTTCACGAATAGCGAAGCCGAGGCCCTCTTCCATGGCGATCGGCTGAATCAGCGCGACAGTCATTTCCACGGTGTCGCCAGGCATGACCATCTCGGTGCCCTCGGGCAGCGTGATGACGCCGGTGACGTCCGTGGTGCGGAAGTAGAACTGCGGGCGGTAGTTCGCGTAGAACGGGTTGTGACGCCCACCCTCATCCTTTGACAGGATGTACGCGGTGCCCTCGAAGTCGGTGTGCGGCGTAACCGAACCCGGCTTGACGACAACCTGACCGCGCTCAACGTCTTCGCGCTTGGTGCCACGAAGAAGAAGACCACAGTTCTCGCCGGCCCATGCCTCGTCGAGCTGCTTGTGGAACATCTCGATACCAGTGACCGTGGTCTTGATGGTCGGGCGGATGCCGACAACCTCGACCTCGGAGTTGATCTTGAGGGTTCCACGCTCGGCGCGGCCGGTGACAACGGTTCCACGACCGGTGATCGTGAAGACGTCCTCGATCGGCATCAGGAAGGGCTTGTCCTTGTCGCGGACGGGCTCCGGGAAGTAGTCATCCACTGCCTGCATGAGCTCGAGGATCTTTGCAACCCACTTGGGGTCACCCTCGAGCGCCTTGAGGGCGGAAACCTGAACGACGGGGGCGTTGTCGCCATCGAAGCCCTGGCTGGAGAGCAGTTCACGAACCTCGAGCTCAACGAGCTCAAGGATCTCTTCGTCGTCGACCGCGTCGGACTTGTTCAGCGCGACGAGCAGGGACGGCACGCCGACCTGCTTGGCGAGAAGAACGTGCTCACGGGTCTGAGCCATCGGGCCGTCAGTAGCGGCAACCACGAGGATCGCGCCGTCCATCTGAGCAGCACCGGTGATCATGTTCTTGATGTAGTCAGCGTGGCCCGGAGCGTCAACGTGTGCGTAGTGACGCTTCTCGGTCTCGTACTCAACATGCGAGATGTTGATCGTGATGCCGCGCTGGCGCTCTTCGGGAGCGGAGTCGATCGACGCGAAGTCGCGCTGAACGTTGGTCTTGGAAGGGAACGTGTCGGCAAGGACCTTCGAGATAGCTGCCGTCAGCGTGGTCTTTCCGTGGTCAACGTGACCGATCGTTCCGATGTTTACGTGCGGCTTGGTCCGCTCGAACTTGGCCTTGGCCACTGTGGGTCCTCCTCAGGACTCTCGGCTCCACCGGACGTTGGTTTACGCCCGGTGGAACTGCTGGATTTGTGTACTTATGTTACTCGGGCCAGGAGGCCTAAGCGATTCGGCCCGAAGGCCGGTGGGTTATTCGCCCTTGTTCTTCTGGATGATCTCGTCGGCAACAGCCTTCGGGACCTCCTGGTAGCTCTCGAAAGTCATCGAGTACACCGCGCGGCCCGAGGTCTTGGACCTCAGGTCGCCGATGTAACCGAACATCTCCGAAAGCGGAACGTGTGCGCGGATAACCTTCACGCCCTGTGCGTCCTCCATGGTCTGGATCTGGCCACGGCGAGAGTTGAGGTCTCCGATGACGTCACCCATGTATTCCTCAGGGGTGCGCACCTCGACGGCCATCAACGGCTCGAGAAGAACCGGGTTTGCCTTACGAACGGCTTCCTTGAAGCCCATCGATCCGGCAATCTTGAACGCCATCTCCGAGGAGTCGACGTCGTGAGCGGCACCGTCAAGCAGGCTCGCCTTGACGCCGACCATCGGGTAGCCGGCGAGCACACCCACGTTGAGGGCATCCTGGATTCCGGCGTCAACCGAAGGGATGTACTCACGCGGGATACGGCCACCGGTGACCTTGTTCACGAACTCGTACGACTTGTCGGCAGTGATTTCAAGCGGCTCGATCGCGAACTGAATCTTCGCGAACTGGCCGGATCCACCGGTCTGCTTCTTGTGCGTGTAGTCGTGACGCTCGACGGCCTTCTTGATCGTCTCGCGGTAAGCAACCTGGGGCTTGCCGACGTTCGCCTCAACGTTGAATTCACGCTTCATGCGGTCGACGAGGATGTCCAGGTGAAGCTCGCCCATTCCCTTGATGACCGTCTGACCAGTTTCCTGGTTCTGCTCGGTCCGGAAAGTGGGGTCTTCTTCGGCCAGCTTCTGGATCGCGAGACCCAGCTTTTCCTGGTCCTGCTTGGTCTTCGGCTCGATGGCAACTTCGATAACCGGGTCGGGGAACGTCATCGACTCGAGTACGACCTGCTGGGCAGGGTCGCACAGGGTGTCGCCGGTGGTCGTGTCCTTGAGGCCGATGACCGCGTAGATGTGACCAGCGGTAACGAAACCGACCGGGTTCTCCTTGTTGGCGTGCATCTGGAAGATCTTCCCGATGCGCTCCTTCTTGCCCTTGGTGGAGTTGATGATCTGGGCGCCGGATTCGATGCGACCGGAGTAGACGCGCACGTAGGTGAGGCGACCGAAGAACGGGTGCACCGCAACCTTGAACGCCAGAGCCGCGAAGGGCTCGTCCGCGTTCGGGTGCAGCATGACAACCTTTTCTTCGTCGCGTGCGTCGTGCGCCTCAATGGCGGGAACGTCAAGCGGCGTCGGCAGGTAGTCGACAACGGCATCCAGCATCGGCTGCACACCACGGTTCTTGAACGCGGAACCGCAGAGGACCGGGTAGATCTCGCTGGCGACCGTGAGCTTGCGGATCGCGTGCTTGATCTCGGACACGGTGAGCTCTTCGCCGGAGAAGTACTTCTCCATGAGCTCGTCGTCGGTCTCGGCGACGGTCTCGAGGAGCAGCTTGCGGTATTCCGCAGCCTTCTCGACGAGGTCGGCGGGGATCTCTTCGATGGCGTACTTGGAGCCCATCTCGACGTCACCCTTGGAGTCGCCGCGCCAGGTCAGCGCGCGCATCTCGACGAGGTCAACGACCCCTTCGAAGTTCGACTCTTCACCGATCGGCAGCTGGATGACCAGCGGCTTGGCGCCGAGGCGCTTGATGATGGTGTCGACGGTGTAGTAGAAGTCGGCGCCGAGCTTGTCCATCTTGTTGACGAAGCAAATGCGGGGCACGTCGTACTTGTCGGCCTGGCGCCAGACGGTTTCGGACTGGGGCTCAACGCCCTCCTTGCCGTCGAACACGGCGACAGCGCCATCGAGGACGCGGAGCGAACGCTCCACCTCGACGGTGAAGTCCACGTGGCCGGGGGTGTCGATGATGTTGATCTGGTTGCCGGCCCAGAAGCACGTCGTAGCAGCGGACGTGATCGTGATGCCACGTTCCTGCTCCTGTGCCATCCAGTCCATCGTGGAGGCGCCATCGTGCGTCTCACCGATCTTGTGGTTCACACCCGTGTAAAACAGGATGCGCTCGGTCGTGGTGGTCTTGCCGGCATCAATGTGGGCCATGATGCCGATGTTGCGGACCTTGCTCAGGTCGGTGAGCACGTCAAGTGCCACGGGTGTCCTCCGGAAGTTTTGTGATAGATGAGGTTGAACAGGCCTTGCGCCGGTCGAGCTTGCCGAGACCGTGGTCCCGGCAGGCTCGACCGGCGTGGACGACTACCAGCGGTAGTGAGCGAAAGCCTTGTTCGCTTCAGCCATCTTGTGAGTGTCCTCACGACGCTTCACAGCGGCGCCGAGGCCGTTGGACGCGTCGAGGATCTCGTTGGTGAGACGCTCGGTCATGGTCTTCTCGCGACGCGCCTTGGCGTAGCTGGTCAACCAACGCAGCGCGAGAGTGTTCGCACGGTGCGGCTTGACTTCGACGGGCACCTGGTAGGTGGAACCACCGACGCGGCGCGAACGCACCTCGAGGGTCGGGCGCACGTTGTCGAGTGCCTTCTTCAGCGTGACAACAGCATCCGCACCGTTCTTGGCAACGACGCCTTCGAGTGCATCGTAGACGATGCGCTCGGCGAGGCCCTTTTTGCCGTCGAGGAGGATCTTGTTGACCAGCTGGCTAACAATGGGGGCGCCGTATACCGGGTCAGCGATAACGGGACGCTTGGGCGCTGGGCCTTTACGAGGCATTACTTCTTCTCCATCTTGGCGCCGTAGCGGCTACGAGCCTGCTTGCGGTTCTTGACTGCCTGGGTGTCCAGGGCGCCACGAACGATCTTGTAACGAACACCGGGGAGGTCCTTAACACGACCACCGCGAACGAGCACCATCGAGTGCTCCTGCAGGTTGTGGCCTTCACCGGGGATGTAGGCGGTGACCTCGGTACCGTTGGACAGCTTGACGCGAGCAACCTTGCGGAGAGCCGAGTTCGGCTTCTTCGGGGTGGTCGTGTACACACGCGTGCAAACGCCGCGCTGCTGGGGGTTGGACTTCAGGGCGGGAGCCTTGGTCTTGGTGACCTTGGGGCTGCGTCCCTTTCGCACCAACTGCTGAATGGTGGGCACTAATAACTCCTTGTTTTTGCTGCACGGTGACAGCTGACTGATGTCAAAGCATTCGAATCGCACTTCTCAGTACTCATCGAGTTCATCTGGACCCTCCGGACATCACGGAATTGCTTCCGGTCGTTCTGGTGGGTATGCCGTGGGGGCCGCTCGGAGAGCAAACCCTGTTTGCGTGGAGTGTCGGGGCGTCTGAAGTGCAACCCGATGTCAGACAACGAAGCGGCATAACTGAAGCGCACGACAAAGCGCACACCGGATAATTCTAAACCCCGCCGGGGTGGCGGGTCAAGCGAGCCCCGTCGGTCGAGCCTGTCGCAACCCCGCAAGCCGATCTGCTCACGTACTGTGCGGGTCCAGCGTGCTGCCCAGATCGGCCAGCAGCGCCTGCACCTGCGGTTCCACGAACGCGGCGATGGCCTGCTGCAGCTCGGCGCGGTGCCCGCGCAGGTCGGCGCAGACCCGCTTGCCCACCAGGGTGGCGTAGTCATCCGCCAGCCGCATCTCCACCCGCAGGCCCGCCTTTTCCTCGATGCTCAGCGGCGGCGGCACGAGCTCGGGATCGTCGGCGGTGAGGGGCTGTACGAACTCTTCGAAGGTGAACAGGTACGGAGAGCCCGGCTCGGCGGGCGGGTCGAGGTCGATGCCGTCGAACTCCGGCTCGAGGCCCTCGAGTGGCCGGTACGCCTGCGCGGCACGGCGCAGTTCGATAAGTCCCAGCTCGCGGTTGAGGAGCGGCAGGCTCTGCGCGGTGTACGTCTCCACCTCGTCGTCGACGAGCGTCTTCATGCGCATTGAGAGCGGATGCTGCACGGCGTGCGGCACATCGGTGTCGAGTCCGGCGGCGCGCAGCACCGGGGAGCCGAAGCAGTGTTGGCAGAGTCTGGAGCGCGCCCGGTGCGTGCCGGGCCGCCACCGCGGAACCCAACGCAACCAGGCCTCGACCTCGCGGTCGACCCGCGACTCGATGGATGCATCCATGGCTGTCAAGTTTAGTCGCTGCCGGCCCCGGAGTCACCAGGTTTCGACAAGCTCAACCAGCGGACCGGGCCCGGCGGGCTGATTAGCCGAAGTAGCGGTCGGGGCGGTGGTTCATGGCGATGATCATGTTGAGGATGACCGCACCCACCACCGAGAGCAGCACCATCGGCAACGGCAGCGTCGCGAAAGCGGCGAGCACGATGAGCACGTCGACGACGAGCTGCACGTAGCCGGCGCGCCATCCGCGGCTCTTCTGCAGGTACAACGCGAGGATGTTGACCCCGCCCAGGCTGGCCTGGTGTCTGAACAACACGATGAGACCGATGCCGGCCAACAGACTGCCCAGCAGCGTGGCGTAGATCGGCTCGATGTGCCGAATCTCCAGCAGCAGCGGGTGCACCTCGGAGAAGACCGAGACCAGCACCACGGCGACGAGGGTCTTCACTGTGAAGCGCCAGCCCATCCGCCAGATCGCCAGCGCGAAGAATGGCAGGTTGACCAGTACGAACCACACACCGAACGACCAGCTGGTGACGTAGCTGGCCAGCAGCGCGATACCGGCGGTGCCGCCGGTGGCCACCCCGACCTCTTTGAGCAGGTACAGCCCGAACGAGACGGCGAAGGTGCCGATGAACAGTGCCACCACGTTCTCGAACCGGGAGTGCGGCACCCGCTGCGGACGCTCGGACGGGTCGACGATGGGTACAGAGCCGGTGCGCGTCACGCGCGCGGCTCGGGGGTGAAAATGGCACAAGTCATTACGCCATGGTATCGAGCCGTGGGGTCAGCCCAGCGCGGCCGGCTTCTCCGGCACCGGGCCGGGCCAGGGACCGTACCGGTCGGCCATCTCGTCCATGGAAACGGCGAGGGTGGGGCCGGTCATGCCCGTCCAGCCGAGGGCAGCTGCGGCCGGAGCCAGGTCCAGTGCCGAATCCCCGTCCCGGAACGCCACGGCCGCCGTGGTGGTGGGTTGCTCAACGGTTGCGGACCAGGCCATGGCGAGCGTGTAGTCCAGCAGGGCGGGCACGTCCCCCGGGTAACCGGCCTCGAGGTTGAGCCCGACGGTCAGTTCCAGTTGGTTGGGCAGCCCCACCGGCCCGGTCGACACAAACGCGGCGCTCACTCCGGGCAGCTGGCCCAGCTCGTCGGTGACCTGCGCCGTCGTCCGGCTGTCGGATGCCGGGTCGTTCGGTGACGTGGACGCGGGCTGGCCGGACCGGCCGACGGCGACGCATCCGCCCAGCGTTACCGCAGTCAGGGTTGCGACGACGAGCAGAGCCGTTCGGCGGGTCGTCAACGATCGGTGCTGGCCGTTCATGGTTGGCGTTGCGCTCCGTAGTCGGTGGTTTCGGATACGACCGCACCGGTTTCGGTGTTGGTTGTGGTGGTCGTGGTGATGTGGGTTTCGGGGTCGGTGATCATTGTCACTTCGAGCTTGTCGCCCGCGTCCGGGAAGTACCCCGCCGCGGAGTCGGTCCACGCGGCGATGCTGGGATCGGAGGAGCCCTCGACCTCGCCGGCCGTGATCGCGTACCGTTCGGCGTTGTGGGCGCCCTGTTCGCCGGCGATACCGACCGGCACACCGTTGTCGCCCGGCAGCGACGGGGCAGGCGCCTGCACGGTGGTCCAGTTCGCGGCGTCCGGGTTGTTGTGGCCGTCGAGCTTGGCCACCGGGTCTTCGTCGAATTCGAGCGAGAGCACCTGCACGTCGCTGGGGATGTCGAAGTTGGCGACGGGTGAGCCCCCGGTGACGACATGGGTGAAGTTGTAGTTCAGGCTCGGGTCGGCCGCCATCTGCCCGGCGACGATGCCGCCCAGGCTGAAGCCCTGGATCATCACGGGATTCTCGTTGGTGATGCCGGCCTCCCGCATCGCCGCATCCACGGCGCTGGAGAGCGCCGTCTGCTGGGCCAGCATGGCGTGGGTGTCTGCGGTGACGTCGTTCGGGGTGCTGCCGGCGGCCGGGTCCCACACCTGGGTGCTGGGCACCTGCACGATGAAACTCGGCGGGTTGCCGGGCACCTCGGTGATTCGGATGCGCGCCAGCGCGTCCTCGTCGCCCGTGGCGGAGGTGTCGTACTTGTCGATCTGCGCCGACCCGGCGAACAGTCCCTCGAGGCTGGTGGGGGTGGCGACATCCGGACCGATGATTTCCGGCGGGTTGATCAGGTCGTCGCGGGTGAGCAGCGGGCCGTCCTCGAAGAGGCCGGCCTTGTTGCCGCCGCCGATGATGGCCTGCAGGGCCTGTTCGTAGCTGGTGGGCGGCCACGGCACCCCGGTGAGTGCCGTCAACGCCAGCCGGGTGCGAACCGGACCCAGGACCAGTGCGAGCGGCAGGGTAAGACCGGCGAGGAGCCCCGGGGCGCCCTGTGCGATCAGGTCGACCGCCCAGGCGTTCTCCCCCGCCAGCTCGTTGAGCTGGGCCAGCTGGTCGGCGAGAGTGCCGGCCACGGTCTCCTGAGCCTCGTCGGAGTCGTAGGCGTCGACGGTGTTCACTGCCAGGCTGCCCAGGAAGACGCCGGGCAGGGCGAGTTTCCACGGGTCGGCCAGGGTCTCGTTTAGGCCCTCACCGAGCGACTCGAGCGCTTCGCCGCCGTACCCGGCCACGTAGACCAGGGCCACATCGGCGGCGGCCACGGCGGCGAGGCCCACGGCCAGCGGCACGGCCATCACCCCGATGAAGAAGGTCGTGGTGTTCGCGGCCGCGTCGGCCAGGATCGACAGGCTACGGTCAACGGCTTCGTAGGCATCCACGGCGCCGGCCAGGAACACCGCGGTGACGCCGGCCTCGGTGGCGAAGAGCAGCATCTGGCCGGTGGCGAACACGATCTGCTGCTCGGCGGCCGCCGCGGTGATCGGCGAGAGGACGGCGGAGGCCAGCAGGTCGCCGTCCACTGCGATGCCGGCCGCGGTGAGGGCCTGGTCCACGAGCTGCTGGGCCATCGCGGCGAGGTGCCCGGATTCGGTGCGCATGTCGTCGAGGTTCGCGCCGATGCCGCCCGCTCCCCCGGACACGGTGAACGTGGGCTCAGCCACGGAGCACCCCGAGCAGCGAGCCGATGGCGGTGGTGACCTGGCCGGTGATCGCGGCCGGGCCGGTGGTCTCGATGCGCACCCGGCTGGAGTCGACGAAGTCGACGGTGGACTCGATGCGACCCACCAGTGGGGTGTCCGCGCTCATCTGGAACCAGCCGGCCGCGCTGCGGAACCAGTGCACGGCGAGGCTGTCGCCGGTGAGGGAGGTCGCCGCGACGCTGTAGCCGGCGTCGATGCCGAACGCGGGCCCTTCGAGGACTTGTTCGGCCTGCGGCAGCCCCACCGTGAGCGCGGCGGCGTGGATGATCTCGGGGTTGCCGGTGCGGATGGCGCCGATCATGCCCTGCGCCAGGGTGAGCGGCAGCACGACGGCGGCGGCGGACCTGCCGTGCGGGGGTCTTGGCCTGTTTTTCGGTTCGAGGCGCACGAGCGAGCGCAGCGTTTCGCCGATCAGGGCCGAAACGGGGAACGCGGAAAGTTCCACGGCATCCTCGTTGGCGGGATGGCCGCCGTGGTCGTCCAGTCGTTGGCCGCGCACCAGGGAGGCGGCGAAGCCGGCGCGCACGGCGATGGTTTGCACGATGGTGCGGCCGCCGCCCCAGGAGTGCACGGCCAGGAGCAGGGCGGGTTCGGTGAACAGGCCGAGGAAGCCGAGCACGGCCGGGTGCACCCGGGCCGCGAAGGTGTCGGAGTGGGTGTCGATGGGTGCTGCGGTGGGGGTGTCGGTGGGCGCCGCCCGCAGCAGGCCCTGGTCGATGAGACCGAGTTCGGCGACGAGCATCCGTTCGGCGCGTTCGATCTCGGGCACCTCGGCGGCCCAATCGGAGTAGAACTCGGCCGGCAGAGTGAGGTCGGGGCAGCGGCTCTGCAGCAGGTGCAGCTGGTCGGCGGTGAGGCCGAACCGTGCAGGCGTGGTCGGGGAGATGGGCGCGGTGGAGAAAGCCATTGTTACCAGCCCCGTCGGTGGAAGGTGTCGGCCAGGTCGAGCCAGCCGGGCGAGCCCGGTGTCGGCAGTTCCCGCACCGTGCGGATGAGTTCGTCGGCTTCGCTCACGAGCGCGCGGGGCACCTCGGTGCCAAAGAACTCGAAGACGTTCTCGGCGCCCTCGGTGATCACCTCGACGGTGTTTCCCACCAGCCGGGCGGCGTCGTTCCAGCGCTCGGAAATCCACTGTTCCGCTTCGACGATGGCCTGTTTCACGGCTTCGACCGAGCGGATGTGGGCGTCGATCGCGTCAGCCGCCTCGTCGAGCGATGTGGCGGAGGCGTCGAGGTTGTTGGCCCGCTGACCGAGCTGTTCGATGAAGGTCGCCGCGGCGGACGATACCCAGGTGGTTCCCACGGCCGAGCGCAGCGTGGTGGCGCGGGTGCGGGTGTCCTCCGCCAGGGCGCGCAGCTCGGTGGACTGCCGGCCGAGTGCCGCCATATCGCCGTACATGCGGTCTCCCTGGGGTTGGCTGCTCGGTGTGGGGCTTGTGGCTTGGGGTGGTGCGGATTGACCAAAGGCGTGACCGGAATCCGGTCACGCCTTTGCTCTGAAGAAGCGGAATTAGCCGCCGATGCCGCGGGCGAGCTCGCTGTCGACGTTCTCCAGGGCGGTGGCCGCCCGGGTGAGGAACTCCGACATGCCCTGGAGGCCGTTGACGGCCTCGGTGGTGCCCTTGGTGAACTGCTCGTACGAGGTGTGGAAGGCGCCCGACGCGGCGTCGGTGACGAAGCCACCGGCGACGAGGTTGTTGACCAGGCTCTGCAGCTGGGACAGCTTGGCGGTGAGGTCGTCCTTGCCAGCGATCAGGCTGCGCGACGCATCGTTCATTTCGCCGTAAGTTACGTTCATATTCGCCATGAGTTACTGCTCCTCTTATTAGTAGTTCGGGGCCAACCCCCAAAGGCCGACCGACTACGTACAACCTAACGAACCCAGGTCGCAATGCGGAATGGGCAGCACTCCCCATGCTCTCCCCCGCCGCTGGCCGACCGGGTCGAACGAGGTGAGACGCATCCGTCGGTAAAGGCGGAGTTTTTCGGGAAGCGCCGTGCTGTGCGCCACGACACGCCGACCCCGGCCGAGGATCTCCGCCTTTACGTTCGACGGCCAACGGACGGCGCGAGGTGAAGACCCGGGTTAGGAGTAGGACTCGCCCGCGCCCAGGGGCTCGCCGGCACGCCAGTAGTTCACCGCGAGCAGCAGGCCGGCCGCCAGCAGGGCCAGGCCGATAGCCAGGGTGGCGATGAAGAACGGGGTGTCGTCGAAGCCGAGGGCGATCCAGCACAGCCCCACGAAGGCCCCGCCGAGTCCGGCCAGCCACAGGTCGAAGCGCCAGCGGAAGGTGACCCAGCGCCAGAGACCCTTACCGGCGCTGCCATCAACGGCCTCCGGGTGCCGCGCAACACGCGCGGTGTAGACGACCTTCTTGATCAGCGACACCACGATCGCCGCGAACAGCGCCGCGGCCAGACCGCCGTACGCGGCCAACAGCATCCATACCGCCGAGGAGTTCTCATCCTTCAGACCCGCCGGCCAGGCGGTACCGCCGATGAGGTTGCGCAGCGGAATCACCACGAGCAGCACCCACGCGGCCAACGGCAGCAGTGCCCACGCCGCGTGCAGGCCCAGCGGCAGCGGTTTGTACTTGGCGGTGTGGGAGCCGCCCCGCCAAAAGGTGGTGTCGCGTTCGGCGATCACGCCGCGTCGGCGCAGGTAACCCGGAATGAGGAAGCACACGGCGACGATCAGCAGCATGGCCGGGACCGCGGTCATGGCGGAGAGCACCGAGAGCTCCCGCTCGACGAAACCGAACTCGGCCCGGTACGACAGGTTCTGCTCGTTGATTCGGGCTAACGCGTCGGACTGCAAGGTGGAGATACCGACCACGGTGATGAGGAGCATCACCACCGCCGCGATGGCGAACACCACCCCGGTCGAGAGCAGGAACAGTCCGCGGGCGTTGCGACCGGTCGTGGCTTCGGGCGTGGTGGTGCTCTGGGTCATAGGGTCTCGGCCTTCCAGGTGATCGAATCAACGATCGCGTCGAACAGTTCGGTGAAGAGGTCGGCATCGTCGACCATGGGCGCGGAGATCGTGATGCGCAGCAAATCGTCGGTCTGCGGCCTCGGCAGCCAATAGGTGGCCCGCAGCGACGGCACCGTTTCCTCGCCCACCCGCTGCCGGGCGCTTTCGGCCTGCCGGGCCACCAGGCCGCTGCGCTGCTCGAGCACCACAGCATCGGGCACCATGGCCCGCAGACGGTCGGCCGGGTCCAAATCTGCGGATGCCGATATCGGCCAGGTCTCCACAGTGGTGATCATCGCGGCGGGAAACGGCACGCCGGGCAAAAGTTCCATCGACAGAGCGAACGAAATGGCGCCGGCATCCCGGGCCTGCTGGGCCGTCTTCACGAACTCGTCGCGGGTCTGCCGGCGCAGTCGGGCCGCACGGTCACCGCCGCCGACCTGTTTCTTCACCAGGGCCACGATGCGCTTGGTCATGGCCACTTCGTCTTGCAACGGGATGACCGCCCAGGTCCCGGGCAGGATGATCGAAAAGGTCTGGTCAGGGCTGACTACCTTGCGGGTCACGCGGTCGCCTCCAGTTCGATGCGCAGGGCCGCGACAACCTCTTCGGTCTGTCGGGGCATGTTGACGAACGCGCCGACACTCTCGGCGGAGAAGACCAGCTGCACCATCTGCGCGGCACCGGGCGGGAAGACGGCGAAGACCGTGCGTTCCTCAATGACGGCTTCGTCGTCGCCCGGGTTGCGCAGGGCGATGAGGTTGTGCGCGGCGACGAACGGACCGGCCGCGACCTCACCCTGCCAGGTGGTGACGCTCAGGTATTCGATGCCGGGTGTACGGCGGCCCTCGTCGGCGCGAAGCTCGGCGAGGTAGCTGTCAGCGGCCGCTTCCGCGGTGCCGGCGGGCAGGTCGGTGAGCTGGAAGGCCAGCGCGCTGGACGCCCGGCCCGTTTCGGGGTACGGGATCCAGACGGCACAGCTCATCCGCGGGTTGCCGCTGCCGATGAGCCGGATCTGCAGCGCTTCGAGCTGACTGCCGAGCGTGCGCCGGCTGCTTCCGGCCCCGGTCACCTCGGCGGCCAGGGTCTCACCCCAGAGCAGCTGTTCAGACCGGTCGAGCGGAACTGGATACCAGGTGGCCTCTGCATCAACGCTGAGGTCGACAATGTCCCTGGTGGAAGGCGAATTGCGAAATGTCATCGGTCTAGTCTCTCCCGAAGGTCTTCTCGACCTGGTGCACCAGAGGCGCGTACTCGCCGAGGAACGGGTCGATCGGGTTTTCCATCAGGCTCTGCACGGCCGTGACCGAGGTGTGCATCTGCACCACCGTGAGGGAGACACCCTGCACGACGAGCGGCGTATCGAGGATCTGCGGCGCCTTGCCGGCCATCCGGTAGAAGTCCATCAGGTCGTCGTTCAGGCTCAGCAGACTGGAGGGCGTGAAATCGTCGAGGGTCGGCAGGGCTTTCTTCGCCGCCTCCTTGAACATCTCCATCGCTTTGACGGGCGCGCCATCGGGAACCAGGTCCTTCTTGAAGGCCCCGAGCACCGAATCCTTGAACGGCTTGCTGACCACCTTCGCGGCGTCGTCGATGCTCATGAACGCCTTGCTGTGCCGGCCGACCCCACTGAGCTGGCGGGTCAACGCCGGGGCGCCGTCGAGCCTGGCGGCGGCCTTGGTGATCATCGAGGCACGCACGTACTTCGCGCCCACGGAGAAGATCTTGCCACCGAAGATCGACATCACCGCACCGACCGCGGCGCCGGCGACTGCCCACCAGCTGCCGTCGCCGTTCACGGCCGCGATGGTGGCCTCGATGAGTGTGAGCACCGCGCCGACGGCGGCGAGCACCATCAGCACCTGCCCGAGGATGGGCACCCAGGCCAGGAAAACGGCGAACACGCCGGCCCAGTCGCAGATGGTCTTGAGGATGTCGAGCGCCTTCGCGCCCCAGTCGTCCCACCAGGTGTCGTTGAGGTCCTGGCTCTTCTTGCCCTCGACGACCTCGAGGATGGCCGTGATCGCCGACTCGGCCGCCTGGTTCTTGATCGCGAGGGCCGAGTGCCATTCCGCCTGGGCCGCCTGCAGCGCCTGGCCGGCCGCCTCGGCGGCCTCCTCGGCCTTGTCGGCGGCGGCGGTGTCGGTGGCGCTGGACTCCGGGGTGGCGCTCTCGGCCGTGGCGGCGGTGCGGGTGGCCGTGCGACCGGCGGTGTCCGCGGCGGTTTCCTTGTCGCCGATGTGCGCGATGGCGGTGGTCGCGGCATCCTGCGCCAGGCGCAGCTGCGCCGAGTAGGTGATCAGGGCCTGAGCGGTGCCGGCGTACCTGTCCTTGGCCTTGCCGATGTCGTCGGCGACGTTGCCCGCCTCTTCGCGGATCGCGTCGATGGCTTTGGACGTCATGCCCTCCACCGACTTGATCGAGTTGAGGGTGGTCACCGACCGGGCGATGGCGTTGGCGATCTCGGCGTAGTGCTGCGCCTTGGAGCGCACCAGGTCGGGGTCACCCTCGAGGGCACGGAATTCGGTGTCGGTCATGATGATTCCTTCGGCAGGCTGCGGGAAGATCTCGGGGTGGCCGGGCGGGCGGACGGCATGGGGTGGGTCACAGTGGGGTGGCGGTCTGCAGCGGCGGAGCAGCGTCGGTCAGGGCTTTCGCGAGGCCGTCATCCACCTGGGTGAACCCATCGGTGATGCCCTCGATCTTCTTGCGCAGACCCTCGACCGCCTCGGTCATGGTCTTGCGCTTGTCGTTCCACTTGTGTGCGAAATCGCTGACGTGGTCGCCGAGGTTCTCGTGACCGGTGGCAATGGCCACGTCGTCGCTGAAGTCGTCGGCGTTGGCGAACTCCTTCACGACGGCGTCCAGGTCGTCCCGCAGCTGATGAAGCAGCTCCAGGTTGATGATGAGATCACTCATGATCGGTTCCCCCTAAGTGTTCGGCTTGACCGGCCTCGTTGCGACGGATGCGCGTGGGCCGGCTGCCTGTTAGAACAGTACCGAACCCGGTGAACGGGTTCGATGGGCAGCGGTCCCCATCGAGGTCCCGCGACTCGACGTCACGAGAGCAGCGGCAGCTGCACCCGCACGAAGTTGCCCTTGGCGATCAGTACGCCACGGCCGGGCGGGAACTCCGCCCGGTTCATCCGCGGCAGAGCGGTCTTCAGCAGGATGTCGCCCTCGACCGATTCGGGCTGCAGCAGCAGTCCGCGGCGGGCGTTCTTGATCTCGCCGAACAGCGGCCAGGACGAGTTCCAGGCGCTGGTCTCGGCCTCAGCGAGCAAAAAGTGATCGCTGCGCTTGACCGCCCGGGTGAGTTCGAGGATGCCGCCGTCGGCGGGCGTCTGGAGGAAGTCACCCAGACTCTCGACGAACACCGCGATGCGGCCCTCGGTGTCGGGGTCGGCGACCGCCGCCGCAAGGTCCTTGGCCAACGCCGCGATGGCGTCCACCGTGGTCGCGGCCTCGGTCCACAAACCCAGCCGGGAGATCGGCGAGCGGGCGTTGCCGAAGTAGTACAGGCGCGCATCCGGTTCGAACCGTTTGAACGCCAGCGCGATCGATTCGATGGCGGTGCTGCGGCCGCTGGCCGGCGGGCCCGCCAGCAGCAGGGTGCCGCTGGGCTCGAAGCCGGCCGGGCCCAGGTCGATGTCGCCAAGGCCGAGCACCACCCGGTCGCCGATCCGGGCGGGCAACTGCGCCTGCGGGAACTCCTTGGGCAGCGCCCCGATCGACGGCGCCTCGGCCACGCCGGCACGGCGCATGGCGTCGGCGAGCCGCTTGGTGGCGGCTGACTGCGCGGACTGCGCCGACAAGCCGCCGAGGATGGCGATCTGGGTTTCGAAGCCGTCCACAATGGCGCGGCCGGCCGGCGACTTGATGCTCAGGATGTCGCCGGGCACGTCGAGCATGCCGTAACCGTCGTCGGCCAGGCGCAGTACCACCTTGCGCTGGATCGCCGAGGAGATCGACGCGGGCACCGCGCCGGCCCGGTCGGCGGTGATCGCCACGTGCATGCCCAGCTGGCGGCCGTCGGAGAGGATGTCCTTGAACACGTCGAACCACTGCGCGCGGCCGGCCGCGATCTCGAAGTCGTTGCGGAAGTTGGGGAACCCGTCGATGAGCAGCAGGATGCGCGGCTCGGCCGGCTGGTTGGCCAGCTGACGGTATTCGGTGATGTTCGACGCGTTCGCCTCGGCGTACAGCGCCTTGCGGCGGTCGATTTCACCCTGCAGGGTGCGGAACAACCGCACGACCCGTTCGACGTCCTCACCCATGATGATCGAACCGACGTGCGGCAGCTGCTCGAGCATGCGCAGGCTGCCGGCACCGAAGTCGAGCCCGTATACGTGCACCGGGCCACCGCGCGGGGTGATCGCGGCCGCGCAGGCGAGGGTGCGCAGCACCGCGGACTTGCCGGAGCCACCGGTGCCGAAGATGGAGATGTGACCGTCGATGTCGGGCCGGAAGTACGCGGAAACCTGCTGCTGCTGCTCGGCGATGTCGGAGACGCCGAGCAGGAGTTCGGCATCCGTGCGCTGCCGCAGCAGGCTGAGGTCGTAGGCACCGGCGAGTTCGTCGAGCCACGGCCGCCGGGGCGCGGGGATGCCGGTGACGGCGTTGGCGCCGATGATGGTGGTGACCAGGCGTTGCTGGTCGGTGGGGCCGAGGTCGCGGTCTTCGTCGACGTAGTCGACCGCTCGGGGCTCCTCCCAACGGCTTTCCGCGCCGAACCGCAGTTCGTGCACGTCGATGCCGGCCCGCTCGGGTTCGCGGCTGGTCCAGCCGCCGGCGTAGGCGGACTGGAACTGGGCGAGCCGGCCGGGGCCGGTCTTGGCGACGCCGCGGCCGGGGATGGCCGGGTCGAAGTGGGCGGATTCCTTGGTGCCGATCACGTCGGTGCTGTCGGACTCGTCTGCCATCCGCAGGGCGATGCGCAGCGGGGTGTTGGCGCGCAGGTTGTCTTTGATCACGCCGGCGGGACGCTGGGTGGCCATGATCAGGTGGATGCCGAGCGACCGGCCGCGCTGGGCGATGTCGACGACACCGTCGACGAACTCGGGCACCTCGGTGGCCAGGGCCGCGAACTCGTCGATCACCAGCACCAGGGCGGGCGGGCTGTCGGGGTCGCCGCGCTTCTCCAGCTCGAGCAGGTCCTTGGCCTTCTTGCGGTTGAGCAGGTGCTCGCGGTGGTGCAGTTCGGCGCGCAGGCTGGTGAGCGCGCGGCGCACCAGGTGCGGGCTGAGGTCGGTGACCAGTCCCACGCAGTGCGGCAGGGTGACGCAGTCGGCGAAGGCCGAGCCGCCCTTGTAGTCCACGAACAGGAAGGTGACCCGGTCGGGGCTGTACTCGGCGGCCATGCCAAGCACCCAGGCCTGCAGGAACTCGCTCTTGCCGGCGCCGGTGGTGCCGCCCACGAGGGCGTGCGGGCCCTGGGTGCGGAGGTCCAGGTGCATGGCGTCGACGCCGGCGGAGCCGATGATGGCGCGCAACTTGCCGGCCCGGCGCGGTTTCGGGGTGCCGCCGCTTCGGTCATGGATGGAGGTGTTCTGCTGCCACCGGTCGATGACCGCGGCGCTGGTCTCGACCATGTCATGGCCGAGCAGGGTGACCAGCGACACGGTGCGGGGCAGGTCGCTGGCGTCGGCGACGAGGGCGCCGGCGTCGATGACCGGGGCCATCCGCTTGGCGAATTCGAGGGCGGCGGCGGAGTCGACCTGTTCGGTGACGACGTTGTCGATGGTCTCGCCCAGGCGCACGAAACCGACGGTGGCGATGCCGGGTTCGTCGCCGAGGTGCAGGTAGGTGCGACAGACAGCGGGCAGTGCCGCCACGGTCGGGCCGATCCAGATGGGGTACACGCCGGCGTCGGCGGCGATCTCGGCAAGCTGCACGAGCCGGGCCCGGTCGATGGCCACGTCGTCCGAGATCAGCAGCACAATCGCGGGGATGGCCGACTTGGTGCCCTCCTTGGTGCCGGATGCGCCGACCTCGCCGCCGCGCTCGAGCGCGGCATCCGTTTGCACCATGGCGCCGCGGCGGCTGGCCTTGGCCTGGGCGAGGCGCTGCTCCACAACACCCTCGATGCCGGAAAGCACCGCGCTGGCACTGGCGGCGCTGTCGGCGAGGTGGCTTCCTTCGATGGGGCTGTGCGGGGAGGAAGTGTGGGGCATCCACTTGAGCCATTCCAGCTCACGGGACCAGCGCGGCGTGACCAGGGAGGCGACGACAAGTTCGGCCGGGGAGTGCAGTGCGGTGAGCTGCACCAGGATCGAGTTGATCGAGCCCATCGCCTGGGCGGGTGAGCCGGCGATGCCGAGTGCGCCGGAGTCGTAGAGGTTGTCGATCAGCGGCACGCCGTCGAGGGTGCGGTTGGCGTTGATGACTTCGGTGAGCTTCTCCTCGAACTCCGGCAGCATGTCGCCGCGGCTGGAGTCGGCGATGGTGTTGCGGGAGTTCATGGTGCCGCAGCCGAGCCGCACGTTCAGGAACGACCAGTGTTCGGGACGGCGGGTCCAGAGCATCGGCCCGCGATTCATGGCGTGCTCGTGGGCCTCCAGGGTGGAGGGCGACTCCTTGAGCCGCAGCTCGTGCTCGATGACGCGTTCGGTGGCCAGCCGATTGGTGAGTACCTCGAGCCGGGCACTGAACTTGGCCACGGCCTTGGCCATCCGGCGTTTGTCACGGCCCTTGGTGGTGAAGAAGTTGCCGATCAGCATGACCGGGGAGAGCAGACAGAACAGCAGGGTGGTGGGGCTCTTGGTGAGCGCGAACATCGCCCCGCCCAGCAGCAGCGGGGTGATCATCGCCAGCAGCGGGAACGGTGCGTCCTCCTTCTCGGTGGGCACCTCCGGGGAGACGAACTCCTGGCCGATGTAGCGTTTCTCCACCTTGGGCGACCGGTTGAAGAAGATCGGGCCGGGTTTGGGCGCGCTTTCGGGCGCGGCGCCGGCGACCAGGCTGATTTCGACCTCGGAGTCGCCGAGCAGCATCCGTTCGGTCTTGGCGATGCGCAGCCGGCCCACGATGCCGCCGTCCACGACGACCCCGTTGGCGCTGCCGAGGTCGATGACCTCCACGGCCTCGCCGATCTCCAGCCGCACGTGCTTCTTCGACACCAGGCTGTCGTGCAGCACGATGTCGCAGGCGGCGTCGCGGCCCACCAGCAGGCTGCCGGGCGCCAGCGGGAACTCGCGGCCTTCATCCGGCCCGGAGAGCACCTTGAGCTGAGCTACCGGCTGCGCCGTCAGCGTTGACGGGGCCTGGTAGAGCACACCGGCGTCGGCGAGGCTCACGGATGCGCCGGAGCCGATCCAGGCCTCCCCCACCGGGCCGTCCGGCGGCAGGGTCAGTGGCACGCTCTGGCCGGGCAGCGTTGCCCGCAGGGTGAGGAACCGGTCCGGTGAGTGCGTGGTCTGCGCGTCGACCCGGCTGATGGTGCCGGCGATTTCGGAGATCGTGGCTGCCGCATCCGCGGTGACGATGATGTCGCTGGCGGCGCCGTTGGGGCGAACCAGGGTGAGCTTGAGGCGCATTCAGTTCCTATGTCAGTAGAGCTGGCGGTGCGGGGTGACGTGCTATTCGCCGCGGCGCTCCCACGGCCAGAGCGGCCGGCCGTGCTCGCCGTAGTGCGAGGCCAGCAGGATCGAGTAGACGAGCGCAACGAGAAAGGCCAGCGCACCAACGGTGAGGGCGAACGGGCTGGCGAGCATGCTGCCGGCGAACAGCAGTACGCCCAAGGGTTGGCCATTGCCGGCGGCCACGAGGATGGCTCCGGTGACGACGAACAGGCCGTACGCGGCGATGCCGGTGGCAACTGCAAACCCCACCACGACGCGTTGCTTGTCGGGTGGGGTGTTGACGCCGAGAACGATCAGCATGAGCAGCACCAGCAGCACGGCGACGGCCGTCATGGTGGGGCCCACCAGGGTGCCGGCCGACCTGTCGGCGATGACCTCGAGGTTAGTGGCCAGGCTGATCAGGCCGAACGCGGCCACGAGCAGTGCGGCGTAAAGCACGGTCGCGAAAACCGCGACGACGGTCGCGTATTTCTGGTAATCGCGCATTCTGTGCTCCCCCCGCACTGCCAGCGGTTAGACCGGACGGGCGAGCTGCGGTCCTTCGGCGAGCTGACGCTCGTATTCGGCCTTGGCGGCGATGTTCTTAGCGGTGATGCTGCGGCCGCGGCGGGCGATCCAGGCGCCGAACCAGATGGGCACCTCGCGGGCCACGACGGCCGCGGCGATGGCGCCGGGGTTCAACCACTGAGTGCTCACGAAGCGGGCAGCTTCGGCGGGCGTCAGGTTCCACGCCTGCACGGCGAGCAGGGCGCCGCCGATGTAGGAGAAGTACACGACCACGGCGACAAGGAAGCCGCCGAGCACGTAGGCCCACCAGCCGGCACGGTTGAGCACCGCGACCAGCAGCGCGAAGGCGAGGAAGAAGAAGATCACCGGCACGTAGTAGACCGGCAGCACCAGGAAGTCGGTGAACCGGGCGGTCGCGTCGGCGACGTTGGCGGCGTTGGCCGCGGAGATGAAGAACGCGATCACCGCGTAGACCCCGGCGAAGACCGCGGTGGCGATCAGGCCGATGAGGATGCCGGCGGCCCGGTTGCCCAGGGTCTTGGGCGGGGTGGGAGCGGTGACGTACACCGGGCTCTGCGAGAACTGCTGGGTCTGCTGCTGCACCGGCGGCTGCACCGTGGGCTGCGCGGCTGCGGCGGGGACCGTCGCGGCTGCCGGGGTGGGCACGTAGGTGGGCGTGTAGTTCTTCTGCTCCGCAACTGCTTCATCGCGGGCGACCTCGGCCGGAGTGGGCTCGGCGGTAAGGCGTTCGACCTTCTCGGTCTGCGCCTCCGACGCGTTGACCGTCACCGGAGTGGCCGGCTCATAGTCGATCGGCTCGCCGGGAACGTAGGCAGGCTCCGGCGTCGAGGTCTCGGCCACCGGTTCGCGCACAGGCTGGTCGACGGTCTTGCTCGGGTCGGCCACGGTGGTGGGCTCCGGGTTCGCATCGTCGTAGATGTGCTCGGTGGGCGCATCCGGGTTGTGATTCTTGTTGCCCTCGGGGGGCGTGGTGTCGGTCATGCTGCACTCCTCGTGAGCCTCGCGGCCGTAGCTCTGTGCTGCCACTGTAGCAATCAGGGGCGACAAGTCGACGGAAGCTCGGGGCGCGCGGCGGTTAACCTGCTTCGGCCTGCGCGGTGGGGTCGAGCAGCACGTAGATGAGGGCCGAGATAGTACCGGTCACGGTCGAACCGGCAGCAGGCACAGACACGGATTCGCCACCTTCGGGCAACGTCGTTGCGCCAGCCGCTGACGGGATTGTATTGAACTTCGTCACGGTGACAAGCCGTGTGCCTGTCTGGAGACCCTCCAGGAAGTTCAAGACGTTTCCGTAGCCGCCGGTAAGGACGAGATCGACGGGGATGGCTACGAAGTTCTCTGCGGTGATCAGCGGGTTCGAAAAAGGCACCCCCGGGACGGCAACGGGCGCCTCCGCCTCAGTATCGTCCGTTGCTGCTTCCGCACTCGCGGCCTCATCGTCAGCCGGCGCCGCGACTTCCGTGCCTTCAACTACGACTGGCGCGTACGAAACGGCGTCACTCACGCTGATTGAGGTGAAGGTGACTGAGCTCTCCTGCGCGATTGTGTTGAGCTGCCTGACGAACGTAGGCAGCTCGGCCCCAGGCGGGAGCTCACTGCGCAGCTCGTCAAGTTGTTCGGCCAGCCCCTCCATACCCCTGTACTGCTCCTTCAGAGCTGAAAGCTGTTGCTCATACGCCTGATTTTGAGACTCGACGCTCAGCCGCTCCTGATCGGCGGCACGAGCGCTGCTCAGCAGCGGCCCCACCCCTAACATCCATCCGAAAATAAGGGTTGCGGCGATCACCAGTGCGGATCCGATGACCCACCATCGTTGCGTGGACATCTCTACTCCGTCTCATCTGTTGACGTGGCGTCAGCGGCATCAGCAGCTGTCGAACTAAACCGACCGGAGAACGCCTCCTCGTTGACATGAACCTTGACGCCAACCTTGTAGCCGCCGTTGTCCCCCAGAGCTATGGATCCAGGGGAGGCGTCCGCGAAACCGGGCAGCGATTCGAGCGCGTCGAGCCACTCTGGCACCGCGGGGAGACCGGGCGCGCTCAGGGTGAGGTCGAGTGTGGCTACGCGTGCAGGCTGCAGGGGCGACGTGGCCTGCGGATAGAGCTCGAGCGGTGACGACGAGGTTATGTCCACCCCATCGATCGAGACATCCGCCGGCAAGAGTGACCGCACGTCAAGAAGGAACGCCTTCCAGTCGATTTCGGTGGCGGAACCGACCTCTCGCGCCGCATGGGCGAGGTCAACGTGCCCCTGAACCTCACGCACCGATATGTACGTCTGCTGCTCGCTCAGCAACTCGGCCGAGACCGACTGGGCATCGGCTAAGCGCACAACGCTCTGTGCCGAATGCCAGGCCGCGGCGGCGACGCCGACGGCCACGATGAGCATGATTCCGCCTGTGACTAGTGCCAGGCCACGACGCAGGGACCGGCCCCTCGCTTCTGCCGCCACTTCAGGTGGCAACAGGCTGACGCGAGGCTCACCGCCGAGGACCAATTCGCTGTCGTGCGTTGTCCCGATCATGCTGCGCTACCCAGAGCGAGGCCGAGTGCCACAAGGTACTCTCCACGGGTACGGCTGAAGTCTTCAGCGCTGAGTCCTCGAGCGAAGGTGACGGCCCCGAGGGGCTCCGGTCGCACCACCGGTAGCCGCGTGAGTTCCCCCAGCGCCGGACCGAATCCGATAAGTTCGCTGCCGCCGCCCGTGAGAACCAGACGGTCGACGGTGAGTCCAGGGCGTGTGTTCACGAAATAGGTGATGGTATTCCTCAGGCTGTTGAGAATTTCGGTTGCCACCTCACGAATGATGGTGACGGCATGTTCATATCCTGGCTCGACCCCACTCGGGGCCAGCCCGTGGGACCGCTTGATCACATCGGCGTCCTCAATGGCCGTCGGCAGCCGGGTGGCGATCGCCTGTGTGAGGTCATCACTGCCTGCCGGGATGATGCGCACGAACTGGGGAACTCCGAGGATCGTAACGACCACACTGGTCGTACGCGCACCGACGTCGATCTGCACGACGACCCCGGGATCGGATTGGCCGCGGTAGATGACCCGGCTCAGGGCAAACGGAATGAGATCGACCTCGACGGGACGAAGCCCAGCGAGCTGGACGGCCTTCACGTTGCCCTCCACGGACGCTTTGACGGCGGCAACTAGGAGTCCCCGGACCTGCGGGCCCTCTCCCTCGTCCACCTCGGCGATGGGATAGAAATCGAGAAGAGCATCTGACACGGGTACTGACAGCATGTCCTGAACGTGAAACGGCAGGGATTCACGGATACGCGCCTTTGAGGCCTTCGGGAGCGCGAGGTCACGCACGAGCACGCGGTGATTGCCCATACCGATCACAACGTCCTTGGTGGCAAACCCTCCGCTCGACCACAGTAGCTTGAGGGCCTCTGCCACGGTGTTGACTTCCTGCACCTCGCCACGGGCAACGGCACCCTCTGGAAGGGGGACGCTGTGGTACCGAGTGATTGTAGGCTGCGGTTTACTCGCCCCGGTCAATTCGACCGCCCGTATACCGGTGCTGCCGATGTCAATTCCTACGACGCTTGCGACCATGGCCACACGTCCTTTCCTGCCGAGCTTGGTGCTGAATAGAGGTATTGGTCCACGAGCTAGCTCAGCCCGAAGGCGCCCAGGTATGCGGTCCACAGTTGCTGCCCACCGAAAATGCCCACCCACGCGCCGATGAGCATCCAAGGGCCGAAAGGAATGCCTGACTTGCGACTGGCTTGACGAGTGACGACCAGGACGATGGCGTACATACCTCCGAGAAGGAAAGCAGCGAAGGCTCCCACCACGAGCGGTCCCCAGCCTAGCCAGCCGAGAAATAGCCCTAGCACTCCGGCGAGTTTCACATCGCCGAAGCCCATGCCACCGGGGTAGACCACAGCGAGCAGGAAATAGAAAAGCCACAATGCGCCCATACCGACACAGGCTCCGAGTAGCGACCCATAGTCGCCAGTGACGACACTGATTGTGCCAAAAAGCGACGCCCCGACGATATAGGACGGCAAAACGATGCGGTCGGGCAGAGTATGGGTGTCAAGGTCGATGAGTGCAAGGGCAACGCTTACGGCGGCCAGGTAGAGGTACGCGACCAACGCCAGGGCAAGTCCCACGCCGGAGCCGGCTGGTGCGGCCAAGGGCTTGTCGAGGAGTGCCCAGCCGACGGTAGCCGAAAAGAACACACCCGTTCCGAACTCAACAACGGGGTAGCGAACCGAGATGCTAGTTCGGCATTGGCGGCACCGGCCCCGTAGCAGCAACCACGAGATCACCGGAATGTTGTCGACCGGGCGGATTAAGGCTCCACAACCGGGGCATGCGCTCGGCGGACTCACTATCGACCGCCCATTGGGCACCCTGTAGACAACAACGTTGAGGAAGGAGCCGATCAATATCCCGAAGATTCCCGCCACAGCGATGAATGCAGCGTCCACGCCGTCGAGCGGGCTCACCCGTTGAGGTCTCTTGATGACAGCTCCGAGCCGAGTACGCCGCCGCTGCCGCCAGTGCTCCCGGAAGTTCCGGTACTCAAGTTAGCCCCGGGCATCCCCACCGGCACGAATGTAAGACTGCTGTTGCTGTTGAAATCCACCTTGCTGCCATAGATCTGCCCTCGCCATGCATTGCTCGAGTTGGACATCCCGCACGGTGTGTAGACCATGGCTACGACGGGTGCGTTGATTACGGTTGTGGTGTTCACCGCGCTCGCCCCTCCACCTGCCGGGCAATCGGGAACGTGGTTAGTGAGGTTTGAATCGGGGGTGATAAACCAGAGGCGCTTGGCTGCGGAATCACTTGAGGTGACGTTCAATCCCTGGATCGTCACCTTGTTCTCGATGAAGGCGATATCGGTCTTCATCTGCCAGTCCAGGGTGCCCGAAACAAGGGTGAGTCCCCCGGGGCAGGCCGTCCGGGTGTCCCAGACCGTGGGCACACTCATTGGGACGAAGGTGCCGGTGAAGAAGGTGGAGGCCTGGAAAGAGACGTCGACATTACAGACGTTTGCAGCGTTGTTAACGCTGGTCGGCCACGAGAGAATCTGAAATCCAGCCGAGGTCCAGGTCGAGGGTACGAATCCGTAGTCGAGCCAGTCAGGCACGACTGGGGCTTGCACCGTGGTGTCTCGAAAGGTCACAGTGCCGGTGGCGATGGACTGCTTGATCGCGCACTTGTAACCATTTTCATCCCACCCGTTGTTCGGCGATGGGCACCGGCTAGCGCTGGTGAAGGCGGTTCCCGCCAAATCGACGAAGCCTCCGACCCGGGTGTTGGGACCGAAGGTGCTTTCCCCAGTGCTTGCCGAAAGTGCGTTGCCACCGATGAGGCCGCTTTGCAGGGTTAGTTTGCCGGCTGCCCAAATGTCGCCCGTGACCTGGCATGCGTTGTTGAGGATGGCGTCGCCCTCCGCCACGTACACCTTTCCCTGTACCAAGCTGGATTCCGTGCAGCTCAGGGTGCCTTTCTTGATCATGACGTCGCCCACGGACGTCGAGGACAACACCCGGAAGCTGTTGAATGTGCCAGCGTTGTAGGAGTACATGGCGCCCCCGCTGGCCGTGATCGGAGACGACGGGGTGTAGCCGTAGATGACTTCCACCTTGCGGGTGTCACGGGCGGATTGTGTGGCAACGCCTCGATTGATGGCTGAGCCTTGTGAAACGATTTTTATCCGCACCGCCGCAGCCGATCCGATGGGGCAGGAGGCCCAGGTGTTTCCCGATGCGCTGAGGGAATACTGCACCGTAGCTGTGAATACCGGCGCGTTGGCCACTGCCGGGTTGGAATAGCTTGCCTGGCAGGCGTTGGTGCCAGTCAGCTGCGCAGCCACATAATCAACCCCAGCCTCCGCCGCCGCGAGGGACTGCACCGAAGCCCGCACTGAGGAGGTTTGACCGAGGGATTGCGTGGTCATGCCAGCGACGAGGGTTGACAGGACAATCAGCACAGCCATCACCGAGATCACCAGGATCAAGCCGCTGCCTCGAGTGCCATCCTCGCGGAGTTCCCGAACCCTTCGTTTCACGCGAACTAGAAGCACGTCGACGTCGCTCCTACCGTTGGTTGACGATCGAGAGCGCTGCTGACGACCTTGACATCCGGGGAGGTGCCCGCATCAATCGACAGTGAGATTCCGATCTGGTTGCCGGTTCTGGTGAAAGGCAGCGCGCCCGACTGGTTTACGCCCTCGCCCCAAATTTGCCACCCTGTCGGCGCCGCAGCGGGAGTGTTTGCCGGGAGGCTTGCCAGATAGGCCACGTTGGGCGGAACGATGGCAGCCAGGGGGACAGTTCTCACGAAAAGCTGGCCCCCATGGCTCGGCACATAGAACCAGGCCTGGCATTGAGTCGACGAGGTCGCGCCCCCTGTCGTCGTTTCGACGACGAGTAACTGTGTGCCGGCAACACCGACTGCCGCGACCGTGGGCGTGTACGGAGTCTTAATCGCCACCGCATCCCGCACCCCAGCCTGCACGCTTGAGGTGAGTTTCTGTGCGAGGGAAGTGGCGGTCGTCATGCTTCGCACCAGGGTGGTCGTGCGTGAAGATCCGGCCAGCAGCCCGCCACCGATGAACACGACCAGCACTAAAAGCAGGGAGTAGATCAGGAGTTCCACAAGAGTGAAGCCAGCCGTGCGGTTGGTCTGCGGTGTCTGACGCATCAGGATGCCGCCGTCAGCCGGACGTAGGTGGTCGCCGACGAAAGCGCACCGGCAACGCCGACCTTCGCCACCGAGACGGTGACCTGCACGATGCCCGGATAGGTGGCCGGACACGTGCTGACGGTACGGGTTGCCTGATAGTTCGTCCCGCGGGCGTCGGTCATGACGGGCGGGGTGGAAGGGCCGTATCCACCCGCGCCAGTGAATGCCGCACAGCTGGTTGCAGTGCCGCGGGCGATCTCCAGCTGCTCGTTGGCAATCTGCGTTGCGGATGCAATGGTGGCATTTCGAACGGCTAGCTGCATGCCCTGCGCGAAAAGAGGAAGGAAAGAAATAGCAAGGATCCCGATAAGAAAGATGCAGACGACAATCTCAATGAGTCCCAATCCATCGTCCGAGCTTGGTCGGACGGCTGCGTCATCGCGGATCACGTCATTGTGTCGGGACACCGGTTCACCCCTCATTGCACCTGCACTTGCCTTCGTAAGACTGAGTGGGACGCCCAAGAACTGGACGTCCCACTCCAGCGGGGCCCAAGCCCCAGTGAGCTACCTAGCAGACGACGTTCTTGACGCCTTCGCTGGCCTTGATGCGGAAGGGCCCACCGCCGGTGCGGGTTCCGTTGATGCAAAAGTCAGTCGATCCGGTGGCCGGGGCGGTGCCGAATGAGAGGGTGACTCCCTCGGTGATTGTCAGGCCGTAGTTCTTGAGCTTGACGCCGGCCGTCGAGGTGCCAGCAAGGTCAGCCGTCACGAGCGCTGACGGGCTCACTGAGTCGGTGTAGTAGGCCACGATGGCGGACTTGGCGTTTGCCAGGTCCGACTTAATGGCGGCATCCTTCGAGCTGTCCTGAATGCCCAGAAACACGGGGATAGCGATCGCAGCGAGGATTCCGATGATGATCACGACGACGAGAAGTTCGATAAGGGTGAAGCCCTTGTCGTCCTTGTCGGCGAGTTTGGCACGCTGGCGGGAGAGGGCACTCGAGATGGAGAGCATGGGTCGTCCTGTTCTGTGGGGGTGAAGGGGTAAACAGGCTTTCGGGTGCCTCACCTGAGGTTACGACCTAGCCGCATCCCAGAACGACACGATTGCTGAAGATAAGCTGTGAATATGACCCCCAAAACGGGGGGTGGTTGAATGTATAGCGTCGACAGCCCAAATATGAGATTTCATCAGCTCATTCTCGCAACACCTCGGGCCGCCGTTGCCGCCCAAGTCTGGGCGTGTGCACGAGCTACTCGATGAGCTTGAAAATGTCGAAAACAGGAAGGTAGAGAGCCACTATCATGCCACCCACCACCACACCGATGAAGGCCACCATGAGCGGTTCGATCAGCGAGGTGAGCTGCTCGGTGGTTGACTCGACCTCGGCGTCATAGAAGTCAGCGATCTTGCCGAGCATCTGCTCGAGCGATCCCGAGTCCTCCCCGACAGCGATCATCTGAGTCACCATGGCCGGGAAGATCGGCTCGTTGGCAAGGGGTCCAGCAATGGACTTGCCTTGCCGCACTGACTCCGCCACGTTCCGTAGTGCCATTTCGACTACCCAGCTTCCGCTGGTCTCACCGACGATTTGAAGCGCCTTGAGAATGGGAACGCCCGCTCCGATCATCGCCGAGAAATTGCGGGTAAAACGCGCCACCGCAATCTTGGTCATCAAGGGCCCGAAAACCGGCAACTTGAGCTTCAAGGGGTCAATGACCTTGCGCACGCGTTCGGTGTGTCGGTTTTTATGCCACCAGACGGTGAAGAAGACCGACCCAATGACAACCACCGGCACGATGTAAATCATCATCTCCGACAGCCATACCAGCATCTGGGTGGGTAGCGGCAGCGTGCCCCCGAGCCCTTCGAACATTCCCTTGAACACCGGCACGATGAAGATCAGCATGGCGGCCACGGCGACAATCGCCATGATCAGCACGATCACCGGATAAGTGAGCGCCGACTTGATAGTGCCTCGAAGTTTCACATCTGCTTCAAAACTGTCCGCGATTGAGGTCAGCGAGTTTTCGAGGAATCCCCCGGTCTCGCCTGCACGAACCATGTTGATCATCAGCGGCGGGAAGTCTTCCGCATGCTGCTGCATAGCGTCAGACAGGGCAGACCCAGTTTCGACATCGGATCGCACCTTGCCGAGAATGTCAGCTAGAGCTTTGCTTTCTGTTTGTTCCGCCAAGATGTTCAGGGTACGCAACAACGACAGACCCGACGAGATCATGGTCGCCATCTGCCGACTCATGATCGCCAGATCAGCGAGCTTCACTCGCTTCCTGAAGCCGCCGATATTGATCTCTCGGTTCAGTCCAGTGCCCGCCGAGGCCTCTGCGATCGAGATAGGAGTGAGTCCCATGGTGCGCAGACGTGAGGTGACCGCTAGCTCAGAAGAGGCGTCAACGCGGCCCTTGACGATGCGGCCAGCAGCATCGCGGCCCTTGTAGGCGTAGGCCTGGGTGCTGGGCATTTAATACGCTCCGGGAGAATATGCGTCGCCGAAATCTGTGTCACCCGTTGATTTGCCAGCGGAGACACCACCGCTCGGGTCAAGCTCGACGCGTCTGATCAGCTGGGCGAGGCTCGCGGGATCCTGTGCTTTTTCCTCCGCCGACCTGCGGCTGATAAGTCCCGAATTAACCAAGTCAGCAAGGTGCTGATCCAAAGAGTGCATCCCCTGTTCCCTGCCGGCCTGCATGGCGGAGGAGATCTGGTAGGTCTTGCCCTCACGAATGAGGTTCGCGATGGCGGGAGTCGCGAACAGCACCTCGGTGGCCACCACACGGCCGCCGTCGACCCGTTTAACCAGGGTCTGGCAGACCACACCCTGCAGCGTCGCCGCGAGCTGTGAACGCACCTGGGACTGTTGGTGAGGCGGGTACACGTCGATGATGCGGTCAATTGTCTGGGCGGCGCTTTGGGTGTGCAGCGTCGCGAAGACGAGGTGGCCGGTCTCGGCGGCGGTCAACGCCACCGAGATCGTTTCAAGGTCACGTAACTCGCCGATCAGGATCACGTCGGGGTCCTGCCGCAGCACGTGCTTGAGGGCGGCCGCGAAGCTGTGCGTGTCGCCGCCGACCTCGCGCTGGTTCACCAGCGACTTCTGGTGCCGGTGCAAGAACTCGATCGGGTCTTCGACGGTGACGATGTGGTCGGCGCGGGTGCGGTTGACCTGGTCTACGAGCGCGGCAAGTGTGGTGGATTTTCCCGAACCGGTGGGCCCCGTGACGAGGACCAGACCCCGGGCCATGGCGGCGAAACGACCCACCGATTCCGGCACGCCGAGGTCCTTGAGCTGCTTGATCTCCCGCGGAATAAGCCGGAAGGCTCCACCGATGGAGTTGCGCTGCTGGTAGTAGTTCACCCGGAACCGGGCACCGCTCGTGGTGTACGCGAAGTCTAGTTCGAGCTCCCGCTCGAATTCCTCCCGTTGCGTAGGGGTTAGCAGGCTATACAGGGCGGACTGCACCTTCTCGCGCATCCACCGGTTGGTGTTGTCGAGAGGGCGGAGCGACCCGTTCACGCGGATGTTCGGTGGTGCACCGACAGTCACATGCAGATCCGAGCCGTCCAGGTCGAGCACCTCTTGGAGGGCGTTCAGAATATCCTGGTCGGCCTCGACAACATCCTCGAATCGCTGCGCCCGGCGGGGGCGTGAAGTTCCGGCAGGCACATCTACGCGGGGTCGGAGCACTTCGTTGCTGGAGGGGTCCAGAGCCGAGCGGGTGAGGTCGGGTCGCGCCGAATCGGGGATGATATCGATGTCGGCCACTGTGCGCGCAGGCTCCGCGTGGGTGGGGTAGACGGGCACGGTATTGGTGGGCTGGTCATAGATGGACTTGAACACCACCGGCTCGGTGGGCGGTGAATCCGCCGGGTCCTGCAGGTACCACGGTAACGGCGCCTCGGGAAGAACGGCGGTCGCCTGATCGGCGTCGGGATCGTCTCTGCTCTGCGGCCGTTGCGGCGGCGTCACCGGAATCTCGTAGATGGGCTGGCTCATACTGATTTCCCCTTCGGCACTACGCATCCACTCGTTCGGCACTAGGCGACCACTCGCAGAACTTCTTCGATGGAGGTCAAACCCATCCGAACTTTGGTCCAGCCGTCTTCGCGGAGGGTGATCATGCCCTGATCGCGGGCGGCCTGGGCGATGTCGGCGCTGGAGGCGTGCGCCACCGTAAGCCGCTCGATCTCCTCGGAGACAGTCATCACCTCGTGCACGGCGATCCTGCCGCGGTACCCGGTCTTGGAGCAACTCGGGCAGCCGACCGGTTTGAACAGTACCGGCGCCTCGGTGTCTTGCGGGGTACTGAAACGCAGGTGCATCAGCTCGCCAGGATCGCGCGAATCCGGGGCTTTGCAGCGGTCGCAGAGCCGCCGGGCGAGCCGCTGAGCGACCACACAATCCAGGGCGGAGCCCACGAGGAACGGCTCGATACCCATCTCGGTGAGCCGGGTGACCGCGCTGGGCGCGTCATTGGTGTGCAGGGTGGAGAGCACCAGGTGACCGGTGAGGGACGCTTCGATGGCGATCTGGGCGGTCTCATGGTCGCGGATCTCACCGATCAGCACCACGTCCGGGTCGGACCGCAGGATCGAGCGCAGCGCGCTGGCGAAGGTGAGTCCCGCCTTGGGGTTCACCTGAACCTGGTTGATGCCGGCCATCCGGTATTCCACCGGGTCTTCGACGGTGATCACGTTGATCTCGGGCCGCGCCACCGTGTGCAGGGTCGTGTACAGGGTGGTGCTCTTGCCCGAGCCTGTGGGGCCAGTGACCAGGATCATGCCGTACGGCTTGGAATAGGACCTTCGGTAGGCCTCAAAGTTGCCCGGCAGCAGGTTGAGGTCTTGCAGACTCATCGACGTGCTGGAGTTGTCGAGGATTCGCATGACGACCTTTTCGCCCCACACAGTGGGCAGCGTGGCCACCCGCAGGTCGATATGCCGGCCGCCGTGGCTGACCGACATGCGGCCGTCCTGCGGTTTGCGTCGCTCGGCGATGTCGATGTCGGCCATAATCTTCAGCCGGGAGATGACACCGTTTTGAATGCTCTTGGGCGCCCGCTGCATATCGTGCAGCACCCCGTCGATGCGGTACCGCACACCCAGGCTGTGTTCGCCCGGTTCGATGTGGATGTCGGAGGCCTTGTCCTGAATGGCCTGGCTGACCAGGAGGTTCACGAATCGCACGATCGGAGCGTCGTCGTCGAGTGAGTCCGAAACTCCGAATGCGCTTTCCTCCGGGGCGTGTTCCTCCTGCAGGGTAGTGGTGAGGTTGCTCAGCTCGTCGTCGGCGCGGTGGTAGCGCTCGATGGCGGCCAAGAGGTCGGCGCGCTCCACGACGACCGGATTGACGCGCATACGCGCCGCCTCGATCACGTCATCGAGTGCGAAGACGTTGCCGGGGTTGACCATCGCGAGCACGAGGCGGTTCATGCTGACCGCGATCGGAAGCACCTCGTGGCGTTTGCAAACGGCGGCTGAAACCAGGGCTACGGCGGCGCGGTCGACCGGATAGTCGAGCAGGTCCACAAAGGGCAGTTTGGCCTGCGCGGCCCGGGCCTTGGCAAGTTGCAGCGACGTGATAACACCGCTTTCCACCAGGGCCCGGGCGGCACCTTCGTCGGCCGGATCGTTACTCATCACCGTGTCGAGGTATTCGATCGGCAACGAGCCGTGAAGAATCAGGATTTCGGTCAGGGTAGGCATTCGACCCTCCCCGGATCGTGGCTGTGCGGTGGAACTCGGGGAGAACAAATTCTGCGCGAAAGACGGCGCCCGAGGCGTCCTGTGTGACAGATTACGGTATCTCCGGGCGTTTCGGTGTCACCAGTCCCTTAATCGGGGGTGGGCGCGTCGGCGCCGTGGTCAGGCACCGGCCCAGATCGTGTTGACCATGTCGTGGGTGTAGCCATCTGGGCCGGCATTCACCCAGAGGGTTGCCAGCCAGATGCCGCCGCGCAGGAAGTGTGACTGGCCGTAGCGGCCGACGTCGGTGGTGGTTTCGGTGATGCAGCGCAGCCCGTCCAGCTCCTCGTAACACTCCATGCCCAGCGCGCGGAGGCGGCCCTCGACGCCTGCGGTCTGCTCGGCGGTGACCCACACCACGCTGGTGGACACGCCGCTGTCGGACGCCCCGGCGGGGCTGACCCACCGGCAGCTGAGGTGCTCGCTTCCGTTGATGATCGCGCGCAGCTCGGGGTCGTCGGCGCCGTCGCGCACATCGGCGCCGGGCTGGGTGGTCCAGGCCGGGTTGAGTACCAGGTCGCCGAACGCACCGACCATCGTTGGGCTGTAGATCTGCTCGCAGGCGGCCGGCTTGGGAGTGCCAGGTTCGAGCACGGCGGTGGGGGCGCTGACCGCGGCAGCCGCCGCCGGCGCTGCTGGCACGGGCCGGGCGTCGGGGTCCGCTGCGGGGGTGGGCACGGGCCGGGGTGAAAATACCACCCACACCGCGGCCAGCACGACGAACACGGTCACGATACCGCCCAGGATCAGCAGCACCCACTGTGCGCCGGCCGTGATCGTCGGTGTTCCATGAACGGGCATTCCGCCTCCCTGAGCGCAATCCTCCCGGAGGATTTTGCGCACAGCATAGCCCGACCGGGCGAGGGAGGTGCTGGTTAGGCGCCGGCCCAGACGGTGGCGACCATGTCGTGGGTGTAGCCATCCGGGCCCGCGTTCACGTAGCGGGTAGCCAGCCAGATGCCGTCGCGCAGAAAGTGCGACTGGCCCGCGATGCCCTCGGCACCCTCGGTCGATTCGGCGACGCAGCGGATGCCGCCGAGCTCTTCATAGCAGTTCAGGCCGTCGCCGAGCAGCCGCTGGTGCACCGCTTCGGACTGCTCGGCCGTGACGAAGACCACGTTGGAGGTGAGGCCGCTGCCCGAGCCGCCGTCTGGGTTGCCCCATACGCAGGTGAGGTGCTCTGCGCCCTCGATGACGACGATGAGTTGTTCGTCATCGGTGCCGAACAGCACGCCGGAGTTGACGTCTTCCTCGGCCCACTCGGGGTTGAGGCTGCCGGTCTCGTTGAGGGTGGCCAGCATGGTGGGGCTGTAGATCGCCTCGCAGCTGGTGGGGCGCGGCCCGGCGGCCACTGCGGGCGCGGCGCTGGCGACGGCATGCGGCTCGGCGGTTGCGGTGGGTGTGGGGCGCGTGCCCGGCAGGGAGTCGTCGGAGCCGGAGGGAGTGCCCGCTCCCCCGCGCCAGACGACGAGCACCACGATCAGCGCCACGACCAGCAACACGCCCACCGCGCCGAGGGCGAACCACAGCGGGCGCCGGGACGGTGAACCAGTCGGCAACGTTGCAGCGCCCATGGCGGTGACCCCCTTCGAGATTTTCTCCCAGCCTAGCTGGCCGCGGTGGGTTGCCCCGGATGTGGGCGTTGTTCGTGAATACGATCCCTGTGCGCTGGGTAGGGTCTAGCCATACGTCGACAGCCAGTCGTCTTTTCTTTGGGGGGTACCGTGCATTTACGCGATGCGATGATTGACAACGAGGGAAACGTGTTCGGCGACGGGCTGATCGCCTACCCGCCCGACCCCACAGGGGTCTTCACCAGCCCCAAGGCCGGAATGGTTCGCGTTACATTCCGTGGGTCTCGTATCGTCGAGTTTTCAGCGTGCCGGGCTCATCGGGATCCCATTACCGGCTACCTCACGGCAGAACCCGTCAGAGTTCGCGTGCAAATACCGGATGACCTCGCGCGCATTCTGGCACGGGCAATCCGAGCGACTCCGCGCTTGAGTCCCTTCACTTTTGCGCTCGACGAAGAGGGCATGATGTACGCCGATTCAGGACATGAGGCGTTCCGTCAGGGTCTGTCCGACTGGCGTGGGTCAGTGTCCTATGCCGACACTGGGTTCAGGGTGAAGCTCTCGGCGGCGTTGCGCTCGGTGTTGCCGGTTCCCGTACACAGACCGGTTGATGACCCATGGCCTGCAGATGCCGACCCGACCTCTAGAGTGAGTGTCGAGTTCTGGCTGGATGCGATGACAGCTGTCGTGCGCTTCGGCGGTATCTCGAACGCCCTCTCCGAAAAGCGCGAGCCACTACCGTCTCGCGTCGTACGGACGTCTCTTGACGCCATGCGCCTGGATGCGGCGCCTCTGGGATTCAACGGAGCGTTTTGGGGCATCACCGCCGACAACAAATGGGTCAGCATCTACAACAGCGCCCATACGGATGTGCAAAGTTCCTTGTACATCGACACCCCGAGCGTCGAGCATCGATACGAGTGCGGTCTGATGACGCCATCGAATAGATTCCCCCGCATCATGTTCAACGGAATCGATCTCGACATGGTCGGTGCGAACATGAGGTCGACGCGGAATTTCGGCCTGACGTTGACGAGCAACGACCCCGGCTCCATTCACTGGGATAGCTGGTCCACCGATGGGCCTGGCGCCTCAAGTGGGTTGCTATGGGCGAGCCTTGAATTCGAGCTGACGATAGACGGCCTCGTTTTCAGCTACTCAGCTCTGCCGATCAAGTCGTGGAGCGAGGCTCAAGCTGATTCGCTCCGGGCTCAGGGTGTGCCCAGCGCAGTAGTGCGAGATATCCAGAGTCGCTCGGACTACTCATCACATCGACTCAACGAGGCCTGGCTGGTCGGGACGATCACCATCCCCTGGGAGGTGCTGATCCTCCGCTCAATGTGGTTCGGCCGCCACAGGGAAGCACTTCTGGAAGAAGGCTGACCTGCACATGCTGTCGCTTCCGTAGTGAATTTCGCCCGGCCTAAGTAGCCGTTTGCCTCCGGGCCGGATGCGGGGCATCATGGGTCGCGAGCCACCGTGTGTTCATGACTCCTTGTTGCGCGACCTAGTCCGCACTGTCTGTCACACGGTGGCTCCTCGCATCCACTGGTGGCGCTTGTCGGCGACGCGCCTAAGGACGAGCGCGTCAGGTGGCGAAGACGACCGCGGGGGAAGCGCTAGGAGTCGGCTTCGAGAAGAGGTAACCCTGGCCGTAGCGGCAGCCCATCGCCTGCAGCAGGTCTCGCTGGTTGGTGGTCTCGATGCCCTCGGCCACCACATCCAGATTGAGGGAGTCCGCCAAACGGAGGATTCCTTCCACTATCGCTCGATCGTGTTCGGACCGTTCGAGGTCGCGGATGAACGACAGGTCGATCTTCAACAGGTCCACAGTGAACTCGCGCAGATGTGTGAACGACGAGTAGCCGGTGCCGAAGTCATCGATGGCGAGCCGCACTCCGATGGCGCGCAGCTCCTGGAAGGTTCGGGCGGCGGAGTCGATCGCCTCGAGCACGGCGCTCTCGGTGAGCTCCAGCCAGAGCTGGTCAGGGGCCAGACCCGACTCCCTGAGCGCGCGCTTGACGACCGCACCGAAGTCGTCCTGCACGAACTGCCGGGCCGACACATTCACGCTGACGGCCACGTTGCGCTCCAGGGCGGTCGCCGCGTGGCAGGCCTGGCTCAGCACCGTGGCACCGATGCCCTTGATCAGGCCGACCTCTTCGGCAATCGCGATGAACTCAGCCGGGGAGATCAGCCCACGCTCGGGTCGCCGCCAGCGCGCGAGGGCCTCGGTCGCCACGACTCGGTTTTCCTGCAGGTCCACGATGGGCTGGTACCACGTCTCGATCTCGCCCTGAGCGACGGCGTCGCGCAGAGCCAGCTCGGTGTCGAGCCGCTGGTGAATGCGGTAGCGCAGGTCGTCGTCGAAGACTTCGTATCGGGCGCGGCCCCGTCCCTTGGCCAGATACATCGCCTGATCAGCGTTGCGCAGCAATGACTCGGCGTCGTCATGACCGAGCCCGAATGCTATGCCGATACTGGCGTCTACGGATGCGATCTGGTCACCGAACTGGATCGGCGCTGAGATGGCCTTCTGGAACGCCTCGGCGATCTTGTTGACATCCCCGCTGCGGCCGACATCCGGGCAGATGACCACGAATTCGTCCCCGCCGATGCGGGACACCGTGTCGGTCGCCCTGGCGTGCTGGCGCAGCCGGAGCCCAACCTGCATCAGGACGGCGTCGCCGGCGTGATGGCCGAGGCTGTCGTTGACGAACTTGAATCGGTCGAGGTCGATGAACAACACGGCGACGCCGGTACCGCGACGCGACGCCTGGAGGAGAGCCTGGTTCAGCCGGTCGAGGAGCAGCAGGCGATTGGGCAGGTTCGTCAGCGGATCGTGGAAAGCGAGGTGCTCGACCCGGGCTTCGGCCAGGCGCCGGGCGGTGATGTCCTCGAGTTGGTACAGGAACCCGCCGGCCTGCTCACCCTCGTTGATCTCGGCGATGCTGACCTTGACCCAGGTTTCCTCACCGTCGTCGCGTCGCATCCGACGATCCATGCGGCGGCCCGTCGGGCCGTCGACGCCGACCGTCGCGGATGCTGCGCCGTCCCCGGCATTCGCCGGACTGAACATCGACTCGATGGGCTGATTCACCACCGGGATCAATGATCCGGCCAGGTCGAAGAGCCGTTTGTTCGCCTCGACGACTATTCCGTCCAGCGACACGATGGCTGTTCCGAGCGGCGACGAGGCGAAGGCGGCCTCGAAGCGGGCACTCGCCGCCGATGCCGCGTGTTCGGCAGCGCGCAACGCGGTCACGTCGGTCACGCTGGCAAGGTGCCCGAACACATCGTTCGCATCCGTCATCGGGGCGGTGCTCACCTGCACCCAGTTGACCTGCCCGGAGGGAGTGCGGAATCGCATGGTCGTCTCGTACGCCTCCCCGGCGTCGACGTACTGTTGCCATTCCTGACGCACTCGGTCGGCGTCGTCGGGGTGCATGGCCGCGACCCAGCCGTCGCGCCGCGACTGGCGCTTCGTGAGCCCGCTCAGCTCGAGCCACTGGTCGTTGGCCGAAATGATTCCGCCGGCAGCATCCAGTTGCACGATGCCAACCGGTGCGATCTTGATCAGCGTGTGGAGCGTGTCCGCCGTCTCCGCCAGCTGCCGGGTGCGAGCGTCGACCGTCTCCTCGAGGGTGTGGTTGGCCTCGGCGAGGGCCTGCATGGCCGCGTCCCGCTGGCGATCGAGGGTGCGCAGCCGGCGCGCCGCGATCCAGGCGAGCCCGGTGCCGAGAACTGTCATGACCGCGATCAGGATGGCGACGCCGAACACCGTGTCGTACCAGCCCAGGCGGCGGCCCGCCAGGTCGGCCAGCCCCAGGACGAACGGGCCGAGGAACAAGACAGGAATGACCGGGCGGAGCAGATGCCCCGCGCTGCCCGGGTCGCCCAACAGCGCGATCAGACCGTTGGCGGGACGCTGCAGCAGGATCGACAGCGACAAAACGGCCAGTCCAAGCGCCGAGGGCAGCGCCATGCTCGCGAACCCGCCGACACTGTAGAGGGAGGAGACCCCGTAGGCGTAGCCGAGAATCGCGATCAGGCTGATTATGAGCGTCCCGAAGGCCAGTCCGAGCATCACGCTCGCGCGGGCGAGCCGGCTGGCGACGACGGATGCCCCGAGCAGCAGCAGCGACACCGCCGTGGCCGGCGCCATGCGCGCGGTCTGCCCGTCGAAGTCGATACCCGCAAGCTCGTCAATGCCGAGTGATATCCCGAAGATGTACTCGGCCAGGGTGAGCGCACCGATCATGGCAACAGCGAGACCCAGACCCAGAGTGACTCGGCGCCGGTCCAGCATTGCCACGGCAACAGAGACGAGAATAAAGCCCACGGCGGTCATCGGCTTGATCGTCCACAGGCCGGTGATGGCCCCGGGTATAGCGCCCAGCCCGACGTACCATCCGATCAGGAGGAGCACACCAACCGCTCCGGCGACGGCCGCTCCGGTGAGACTGGCCAACCGCATGATGTGCCTCTGCTCCCGTTGGCAGGAGCGCCACTCGTCATGATGATTCTACCGGGCTGCCGTTCCTCGGACCCCACGCCGTTGGTTGAGCTTGTCGAAACCCGGTGACCATGCCTGTGTTGCGAGGCGGGGTCACGGNGGGGGGGGGGGGGGGGGGGGTCTCGACAAGCTCGATCAGCGAGTGCCGCGGGGCCGCATGGCGGCGTTACCCCGCGCCGCCACCGCCGGGACCGAACACGAAGATGACCGCCAACAGGCCCGCCATCACGGAACCGACCACGCCAAACAGCGCGATATAGAAGACCATCAGGTTGGTCAGCGGGTGAAGCTCGAGCCAGGTGAAATAGTCCGGCTCGCGTTTCGCGAGCGCCCAAGGGCTGAGCTCCCCCTCCGGGACGCGCAGCGTCGCGGGCATTGCCTCGGCGATCGTGAGCAGGTCGGTCATCGTCCACACCCACATGCTCAGCCGCAGCACCGTTGTGTCGCCGTTCCGCAACACCGCCCACTTTTCATCGACGACACCGATCGGCGTTCGGAGTGGCCGATACGGTCTGCCGCCCGACCCCGTGACATCCCAGTACCAGATGATCTCGGTGGTGTTCGTGGGCTCGATGCGGCGCCGCCGACCGAACAGGTCCCGATACTCGAGGTAGCGGTCCGGCGCGATGGTCAGGGAGCGACTGCGCGTCCGGGCGTAGCCGGTGAGGATGAGTCCCGG
The DNA here is from genome assembly GCF_004402745.1 of Cryobacterium sp. TMN-39-2. Lineage (NCBI taxonomy): Bacteria > Bacillati > Actinomycetota > Actinomycetes > Micrococcales > Microbacteriaceae > Cryobacterium > Cryobacterium sp. TMN-39-2. The sequence continues at coordinate 53,508 of NZ_SOFX01000003.1, read as the reverse complement.
AACAAGGAAGAACAGTCCGAGCCAGCTGAAAGGGTTCTCTGGCGGGTGGACGAGAAGAACCACGGCCGGCACGGCCCCAACCACGGTTAGGCCGACGCCGGCCCAGGTGCGTGCCTGCTTCGGACGAAGCGTGATCAATCCTCCGCCAGCGGATGTGTCAATCAGCGTGGCGTCGCGCTTATCTGGGTCGTTGCCGATTTGAGTGAAACCGCCGCCGGGGCGCACACGGGCCCGGGGACTCACGATGATTGTCCGGCTTCTTGCTGCAGCCAGTCGGCGAAGGAATGGAGCGTTGAAGCTGCCGCCAGCGGGGCTGCGGGAGCCCGTTCTTCGATGTTCATCCGTGGTGTCCCCCTGGATCGCGGCCATCGCCGTGTGGTGGCGCGGGGCCAGACCCGCTGTGGGATTAGCGTCGCCCGCCCCGGCCGCGTTGAGGCTAAAGGTAGCGGACAGGATTGGTATCAACGGTGGAATCATGCTGGTGGTGGGCGCCTTTTGCCCGGAATGGGGGTGCGCGGTCTCAGCGGAGGTGCGGAGGATAGCGACAAGCTCGACCGCCGAGACGGTCCCGGCCGACGAGGGGCCCGACCGACCACGAAGCCACAAACGGGTCAGTCCCCCGGCGCCATGGGCCAGAGGTTGTTCACAATGTCGAGCGTGTAGCCCTCTGGGCCAGCGTTGGAGTACTCCGTGGCCACCCAGATGCCGTCGCGCAGGAAGTGCGACTCACCGAAGTAGCCCTCGTCGTCGGACCCCTCCGTGGTGCACCGCAGCCCACCCTGCTGTTCGAAGCAACTGTAGCCGCGGTCGGCCAGAAGGGCCTGGATGGTGGCGCTGTCCTCGGCATCCACCCACACCACTGCGGTGGAGACCCCGGCGCCGGACGGCCCCTCTGGCATGCCCCACTGGCAGAGGAGGGAGTCATTCGCCTCGATGACCTGCTGCTGCACGGGGTCGTCCTCGCCGATCCGCATTTCCAGCTCGGGGTCGTTCAGCCAGGCCGGGTTGAGCACCATGCTGCCGAATGCGGCGACCATCTCGGGGCTGTACAGGTCGTCGCAGGATTCCGGCCGAGGCGTGCCCTGGGCGGCCGAGCTGCCCGGGGTGGGGGTCGGAGTGGGTGTGGCCGGCGCCACGGTTGCTGACGGCGTGGGCCGGGCCGCCTCTGTAGCGGCCGGGGTGACCTCGCCACGCGGCCAGAACAGACCGGCGAGGATCGTCGCGGCCGCGAGCAATACAGCGAACACCCCGATGATCACCCACAGCCGGCGATTCGCCGGAGAGGGTGCCGATGAATGCGCAGCGCCCATGAGTGACTTCCTCGCGGTTTCCGCCCAGCATAGTCCGGCCGCCCAGCGGCGTCACCGTTAACGGGGAATGGCCCCCTGCCGAAGCAGGGGGCCATTCTCGGAAATCACACTCGGTTAGTTGTACGTACCGGGGGTGAAGTCGTCCGACGAGAAGCTGTCGAAGTCGACGAAGCTCAGGTCACCCTCGGTGAACGCTGCATCATCGGTGAAGATGCGGTTCGGGTAACGCTCAGCCTTGGCTTCATCCGTTGCCTCGACGTTGACGTCGCGGTAACGGGGAAGACCGGTGCCGGCCGGGATCAACTTACCGATGATCACGTTCTCCTTCAGGCCCATCAGCGGGTCGCTCTTGCCTTCCATGGCCGCCTGGGTCAGAACCCGGGTGGTCTCCTGGAAGGAAGCGGCCGACAGCCACGACTCGGTTGCCAGCGAAGCCTTGGTGATACCCATGACTTCCTGACGAGCCGAAGCCGTCTTCTTGCCCTCGGTGAGTGCGGTGCGGTTGAGTTCGTTGTACTTCAACCGGTCAACGAGCTCGCCCGGAAGCAGGCCGGTGTCGCCGTGCTCCACGACAGTCACCTTGCGAAGCATCTGACGAACGATGACCTCGATGTGCTTGTCGTGAATCGGCACGCCCTGCGAACGGTAGACATCCTGCACGCCACCAACGAGGTGCTTCTGCACCGCACGGACACCCTTGACGCGAAGAACTTCCTTCGGGTCGACGGCGCCGATGATGATCTGCGTGCCGAGCTCCACGTGCTGGCCATCCTCAACGAGGAGGGTCGCGCGCTTGAGCACCGGGTAGGCGATTGCTTCGTCACCGTTGTCGGGGGTCAGGATCACCTTGCGGCTACGATCCGTGTCCTCGATGGTGATGCGGCCAGCAACGTCGACGATCGGCGATGCACCCTTGGGGGTACGCGCCTCGAAGAGCTCCTGCACCCGGGGCAGACCCTGGGTGATGTCGTCTGCGGATGCGGAACCACCGGTGTGGAAGGTACGCATGGTCAGCTGCGTGCCGGGCTCACCGATCGACTGTGCGGCGATGATGCCGACGGCCTCTCCGATGTCCACGAGCAGGCCGGTAGCGAGCGAACGGCCGTAGCAGACCGCACACACACCGACAGCAGACTCGCAGGTCAGCACCGAGCGCACCTTGATGTTCTCGACGCCGGCGGCAACCAGCTTCTCGATCATCACGTCACCGACGTCGTCTCCGGCGTCAGCAACGACCTCACCCTTGGCGTTGACCGCGGGGGCGGCGAGGCTGCGGGCGTAGACCGCGTTCTCCACGTTGGGGTGACGTGAGAGAGCGCCGGCGGCGTCGACCGTGGCGATCGGCAGTTCCAGACCCTTGGTCGTACCGCAGTCGTCTTCGCGGATGATGACATCCTGCGAGACGTCGACGAGACGACGCGTGAGGTACCCGGAGTCTGCGGTACGCAGAGCGGTGTCGGCCAGACCCTTACGAGCACCGTGAGTAGCAATGAAGTACTCGGCGACGGACAGGCCTTCGCGGTAGCTCGAGATAATCGGGCGAGGGATGATCTCACCCTTCGGGTTGTTAACCAGACCACGCATACCGGCGATGTTTCGCACCTGCAGCCAGTTACCACGAGCACCAGAGGTAACCATCCGGTTGATCGTGTTGTCGGCCGGGAAGTTCGCCTGCATGGCCGCGGCGACGTCTTCGGTCGCCTTGGTCCAGATCTGGATGAGCTCCTGACGACGCTCGAGGTCGGTCGTGAGACCCTTCTCGAACTGCGACTGAACCTTCGCGGCCATCTTCTCGTAGGTACCGACGATCTCCTTCTTGTTCGGAGGCGTCAGGATGTCACTGAGCGCGACGGTCACACCGGAGCGGGTGGCCCAGTAGAAGCCGGCGTCCTTGATGCGGTCCAGCGTTGCCGCTACTTCCACCTTCGGGTACCGCTCTGCGAGGTCGTTCACGATGGCCGAGAGGGTGCCCTTGTCGGCAACCTTCTCGAAGTACGGGTAGTCAGCCGGCAGCGCCTCGTTGAAGATGGCGCGGCCCAGCGTGGTGTTCACCAGTACGGTTCCGACGGCCTGACCATCGACCAGCTCAACACCATCGGGCTGAGTGCCCTCGGTGAAGTACAGGTCGCTGATGCGGATGCGCACCTTGGCGTTCAGGTCGAGCGACTTCTGGTCGTGGGCCAGGATGGCCTCCGAGACAGAGGTGAACGCGCGGCCTTCGCCGGTGACGCCGTCCTTGAGCGTGGTCAGGTGGTGCAGACCGATGATCATGTCCTGGGTGGGCAGGGTCACCGGGCGACCGTCAGACGGCTTCAGGATGTTGTTCGAGGCGAGCATCAGGATGCGTGCTTCGGCCTGGGCCTCCATGGACAGCGGCAGGTGCACAGCCATCTGGTCACCGTCGAAGTCGGCGTTGAACGCCGCACAGACGAGGGGGTGCAGCTGGATGGCCTTACCCTCCACGAGCTGAGGTTCGAAGGCCTGGATACCGAGGCGGTGCAGCGTGGGTGCACGGTTCAGCAGAACCGGGCGCTCACGGATGATCTCCTCGAGCACGTCCCAAACCTGGGGGCGGCTGCGCTCGACCATGCGCTTGGCGGCCTTGATGTTCTGAGCGTGGCTCAGGTCGATCAGGCGCTTGATCACGAACGGCTTGAAGAGCTCCAGAGCCATCTGCTTGGGCAGACCACACTGGTGCAGCTTCAGCTGCGGGCCGACAATGATGACCGAACGGCCGGAGTAGTCAACGCGCTTACCGAGCAGGTTCTGACGGAACCGACCCTGCTTACCCTTGAGCATGTCGCTCAGGGACTTGAGGGCGCGGTTACCGGTACCCGTGACGGGACGGCCACGACGACCGTTGTCGAAGAGCGCGTCAACGGCCTCCTGCAGCATCCGCTTCTCGTTGTTCACGATGATCTCGGGGGCACCGAGGTCAAGCAGACGACGCAGACGGTTGTTGCGGTTGATCACACGACGGTAGAGGTCGTTGAGGTCGGAGGTCGCGAAACGGCCACCGTCGAGCTGCACCATCGGGCGCAGTTCCGGCGGGATGACCGGCACGACGTCGAGCACCATCGCGGCCGGCGAGTTGCCGGTCATGATGAAGGCGTTGACGACGCGCAGACGCTTGATGGCGCGGATCTTCTTCTGACCCTTGCCCTCGGCGATCTGCAGGTGCAGGTTTTCGCTCTCGGTGACCAGGTCGAAGGCCTCAAGGCGCTTCTTGATGGCCTCGGCGCCCATGAAGGCCTCGAAGTACATGCCGAAGCGGTCCTGGAGCTCGTGGAAGACGGAGTCTTCCGGCTTCAGGTCGCCGACCTTGAGGGTGCGGAAGTCTTCCCAGACACGCTCGAGGTGAGCGATCTGCTCGTCGAGGGCCTTGCGGACCTGCGACATCTCCTTCTCGGCGGCGTCCTTGGTGCGCTTCTTCTGGTCGCTCTTGGCGCCTTCGGCCTCCAGTGCTGCGAGGTCGGTTTCGAGGCGCTGCAGGCGGTCGGCGATGCGGGAGTCGCGGCTGCCTTCGAGGGTCTTGATCTCGAGACGCAGTTCGTTCTCCAGCCCAGGCATGTCCTGGTGGCGACCGTCTTCGTCAACCTCGATGACCATGTAGGCAGCGAAGTAGATGACCTTTTCGAGGTCCTTCGGAGCCATGTCCAGCAGGTAACCGAGACGCGAGGGAACACCCTTGAAGTACCAGATGTGGGTGACCGGGGCGGCGAGTTCGATGTGGCCCATGCGCTCACGGCGCACCGACGACTTCGTGACCTCTACGCCACAGCGCTCACAGACGATGCCTTTGAAGCGCACTCGCTTGTACTTGCCGCACGAGCACTCCCAGTCGCGGGACGGTCCGAAGATCTGCTCTCCGAAGAGACCGTCCTTTTCCGGCTTGAGTGTGCGGTAGTTGATGGTTTCGGGCTTCTTGACCTCACCGTGCGACCAACGACGGATGTCGTCAGCGGTGGCCAGGCCAATGCGAAGCTCGTCAAATGTTGTTACGTCGAGCAATTTCTCTCCTTGGAAAGTTTTCGAGTATTCGTCAGTGGCCTGGTTTAGATGTCGTCGATTGACGACGACTCAAACCGGGTGGAAATGTTGATGCCCAGTTCCTCCGCTGCGCGGAAGACCTCGTCATCCGTGTCGCGCAGGCTGACTGCGGTTCCATCGGCCGAGAGCACCTCGACGTTCAGGCACAGCGACTGCATTTCCTTGATCAGAACCTTGAAGCTCTCGGGGATACCGGGTTCCTGGATGTTCTCGCCCTTGACGATGGCTTCGTACACCTTGACGCGGCCGAGGATGTCGTCCGACTTGATGGTCAGGAGTTCCTGCAGGGCGTAAGCGGCTCCATATGCTTCGAGCGCCCACACCTCCATCTCACCGAAACGCTGTCCACCGAACTGCGCCTTACCACCCAGCGGCTGCTGCGTGATCATGGAGTACGGGCCCGTCGAACGTGCGTGGATCTTGTCGTCGACGAGGTGGTGCAGCTTCAGGATGTACATGTATCCGACCGCGATGGGCATCGGGTACGGCTCGCCGGAGCGGCCATCGAACAGCTGCGTCTTTCCGGTCGAGTCGATCAGGCGGTCCCCGTCACGAGTCAGAGTCGTCGAGTCGAGCAGACCGGCGATTTCTTCCTCGAGCGCGCCGTCGAACACCGGGGTCGCGACCTTGGTGTTCGGGGCGGCGCTGTGCGCGGCTTCGGGAAGACGGCCGGCCCACTTGGGCTTACCCTCGACCTGCCAGCCCTGCTTCGCGATCCACCCGAGGTGGGTCTCCAGCACCTGACCGAAGTTCATGCGGCCCGGGATACCCAGCGGGTTCAGGATGATGTCAACCGGGGTTCCGTCGGCGAGGAACGGCATGTCCTCGACCGGCAGGATCTTCGAGATGACACCCTTGTTGCCGTGACGACCGGCGAGCTTGTCACCCTCGGTGATCTTGCGCTTCTGGGCGATGAAGACGACAACACGCTGGTTGACGCCCGAGCCGAGCTCGTCGTCGCCATCCTGCGAGTCGAAGACCTTGACACCGATGATGGTGCCACGCTCACCGTGGGGAACCTTCAGGGAAGTGTCGCGAACTTCGCGGCTCTTCTCGTTGAAGATCGCGCGCAGCAGGCGCTCCTCGGCGGACAGCTCGGTCTCGCCCTTCGGCGTGACCTTGCCCACGAGGATGTCGCCGGGGCGAACCTCGGCGCCGATGCGGATGATGCCACGCTCGTCCAGGTCTGCAAGCAGGTCCGGGGAGACGTTGGGCAGGTCGCGAGTGATCTCTTCCTTGCCCAGCTTGGTGTCGCGCGCATCCACTTCGTACTCTTCGATGTGAATCGAGGAGAGAACGTCGTCCTTCACCAGGTTCTGGCTCAGGATGATGGCGTCCTCGAAGTTGTGACCCTCCCATGACATGAATGCCACGAGGAGGTTCTTTCCGAGTGCGAGCTCACCGTTGTCGGTAGCGGGACCATCGGCGATGACCTCGCCGGCCTCGATACGCTCGCCGGCGTTGACGATGACGCGGTGGTTGTAGCTGGTGCCCTGGTTGGAGCGGCTGAACTTGCGCAGGTAGTAGTCCTGCGTTCCGCCCTCGTCGAGCTGGATGGTGACGACGTCAGCCGACACCTCCATGACCACACCGGACTTCTGTGCGGTGAGCACGTCGCCGGCGTCGATGGCCGCGAAGCCCTCCATACCGGTTCCGACCAGCGGGCTGTCACTGAGCAGCAGCGGCACAGCCTGACGCTGCATGTTGGCACCCATGAGTGCGCGGTTAGCATCGTCGTGCTCGAGGAAGGGGATGAGCGAGGTCGCGACGGAAACCATCTGGCGCGGCGAGACATCCATGTAGCCGATGTCTTCTGCCGGGAAGAGGTCAACCTCTCCACCCTTCTTACGCGCGAGAACACGGGTCTCGGCGAAGCGGGCGGCCTTGGTCAGCGGGGCGTTGGCCTGCGCGACGATGTACTCGTCTTCCTCACTTGCGGTGAGGTAGTCGATCGTCGTGGAGACGACACCATCGATGACTCGACGGTACGGGGTCTCGATGAAACCGAAGGCGTTGATCCGCGCGAACGAGGCGAGCGAACCGATCAGGCCGATGTTCGGGCCTTCCGGGGTCTCAATCGGGCACATGCGGCCGTAGTGCGACGGGTGAACGTCTCGCACCTCGACACCTGCGCGGTCACGGGACAGACCACCCGGGCCCAGCGCGGACAGGCGACGCTTGTGCGTCAGTCCGGCGAGCGGGTTGTTCTGGTCCATGAACTGCGACAGCTGCGACGTACCGAAGAACTCCTTGATCGCGGCGACGACGGGGCGCACGTTGATCAGGGTCTGCGGGGTGATCGCTTCGATGTCCTGCGTGGTCATGCGCTCGCGAACGACGCGCTCCATGCGGGACAGACCGGTGCGGACCTGGTTCTGGATGAGCTCGCCGACGGCGCGGATACGACGGTTACCGAAGTGGTCGATGTCGTCGATGTCGATGCGGATGTCGGTCTCGACGCCGTCGCGGGTGCCGCGGATCGTGGTCTGGTTGTCGTGCAGCGCAACCAGGTACTTGATCGTGGCCAGGATGTCCTGCAGCGTGAGAACGGAGTCGGTGAGCGGCGCCTCGAGGCCCAGCTTGCGGTTGATCTTGTAACGACCAACCTTGGCCAGGTCGTAGCGCTTGGAGTTGAAGAAGAAGTTGTCCAGCAGCGCACGCGCGGCCTCGGCGGCGACCTGTTCTCCCGGGCGCAGCTTGCGGTAGATGTCCTTGAGGGCTTCTTCCTTGGTGAGGATGTTGTCCTTCTCAAGGGTGAGCTCGATGGACGCGAAGCCCTTGAACTCCTCGAGGATCTCTTCGGAGGTGAGTCCGAGGGCCTTGAGGAACACCGTGACGGACTGCTTGCGCTTGCGGTCGATGCGAACGCCGACCTGGTCGCGCTTGTCGATCTCGAATTCGAGCCAGGCACCACGGCTCGGGATGACGCGGGCGGAGTAGATGTCCTTGTCGGAGGTCTTCTCCTGTTCGCGGTTGAAGTACACACCGGGCGAACGCACCAGCTGCGACACGACGACACGCTCGGTGCCGTTGATCACGAAGGTGCCCTTGGGGGTCATCAGCGGGAAGTCGCCCATGAACACGGTCTGGGTCTTGATCTCACCGGTGAGGTGGTTCATGAACTCAGCGTTCACATACAGCGGTGCGGAATAGGTCTTGCCCTTTTCCTTGCACTCGTCGATGGTGTACTTCTCCGGCTCGAGCTCCGGGTTGGTGAAGGACAGCTGCATCGTCTCGCTGAGGTCCTCGATCGGAGAGATCTCCTCGAAGATCTCGTCGAGACCGGTGCGAGCGTTCAGGTCGTGACGACCGGCAGCCTGGGCCTCGGCGAGGCGAGCTTTCCAGATGTCGTTTCCGACGAGCCAGTCAAAGCTCTCGGTCTGCAAGGCGAGCAGATCGGGAACCGTGAGGTTGTCAGAAATCTTTGCGAACGAAAGACGGCCAGCAGCTCGTCCGTTCTTGGGTGAATTGGTGGTTGCGTTGCGCGCAGCAGCCAAGGAAGTAACCTCCGTGGACCCCGTCAGGTCTAATCACTGTTAGTAATTTGGTATGGACTCCGCAGATCCTGAGCAGGGATGTCCATCCTGAGATATGAGGACATCCGGCTCAGAAATGTGCTGCAAGGTGGCTTGAGCACGCAAAGCCGACCGCAATATGAAGGCAGAGTTAAATCTGGGAGCGCAAAGGTCAACTATATGCCGTTGTTGCGCCCGTGTCTACTGGAATGTTGACCTTCGCCAAATTCTCAGGTATAACCCGGTTTCACCGGCCGGCTGGAGCGGCGGGCGGGGTGTTGAGTTGCTCCATTGTGCCTCATCCGGCAGCGTCCTGCTGCGGCCATCGAGCGCGTGTCGTCTGTATGGCGCAGCCATCCGCTCCGGGTGTGGCCGCCGACTTGCCAGTTGGCGCCCTGTGGCGGGCCCTGAAGGGGCGTCAAGTGGCACCTCACCGCAACGACGGCCGCATCGTGGCCCCCGATTTGCCGCAAAGTACCCCTTCAGCACCCGCTAAGGGTGCTTTCGGCGCAAGTCGGCGGGCGGGTTCTGCGCGACTTGCCGCAAAGTGCCCCTTGCGGGCCCGCTAAGGGTGCATTTGGCGCAAGTCGGCGCACGGATGCGCGGGGCTGTCAGACTGGGGGGATGAGCAGGGGCGAGCACGAACATCCGACGATCACACTGAAACTGAGCGGGCACCAGGCCGTCATCGAGCCGGACCGGTTCACGCCGGGCAGCTACCAGCTGGTGGTGGACGGCACCCCGCAGTCGCACGTGAACATCGACAACCCCGACGAGTTGTTCTTCGAGTACATCCAGCGCATCGGGCACGTCATCGACTTGATCGGCGACCCCGGCGAAGCCATCACGGCCGTGCACCTGGGCGCCGGCGCGCTCACCCTGCCCCGCTATGTCGAGGCGACCCGGCCCGGCTCCCGCCAGCAGGTTGTGGAGATCGAGAGCGACCTCATCGACTTCGTACGCGCCGAACTGCCCTGGGACAAGCGCGCCAACCTGCGGGTGCGGCACGGTGACGCCCGCGAGGTGCTGGGCAAGTTGCCCGCCGGGCTGCACGGCTCGGTGGACCTCGTGGTCGTCGACATCTTCTCGGGCGCCCGCACCCCGGCGCACGTGACCAGCCGAGAGTTCTACGAGCTCGCCGCTCCCCTGCTGTCGCCGCGCGGCGTGCTCGCGGTGAACGTGGCGGATGGGCCGGGCCTCGCGTTCGCCCGCAGCCAGGCCGCCACGCTGTCGGCCGTGTTCGGGCACGTCATCGGCCTCGCCGAGACGCAGGTACTCAAGGGGCGCCGGTTCGGCAACATCGTCTTCGTGGCCGCGCACACCCCGCTCGACCTGCACTGGGTGCCGCGGCTTCTGGCCGGCGGCCCGCATCCGGCCAAGGTCGTCGAGGGCGCCGAGCTGGCCCAGTTCATGTCGGCCGCGTCGGTGTCCACGGATGCTACCGCCACGCCGTCGCCGCTGCCCGGCCGCACCGTGTTCCAGATCGGCAACTGAGCGCCCTCGCTCACGGTTCTCAGGACCAGGCCAGCGCGCTAGCGGCTGAGCCGGATGGTGTCCCCCAGCGTTGCCGTGCCCTCCGCATCGGGACGGTAGTACTGGAGCACGAACTCATCGGCCGTCGCCTCGATCACGCTCGCCCCGGTCCCCTCCAGGCAGAGCCGACTTCCCTCTCGCAGTTCGACGGGACACACGCGGGCGTTGGCCGTACCCCCGATGCCGGCTGTGAGGTAGTGCAGACCATCGACCACGACGTCCTCATAGATGTGCTGATGGCCCGCGATGACAATATCGGCCCCCCACCCGGCGTAGTCCCAGCCAGCGGTGGGCCGCATCTCCCGGTTATCTTCGTGGACGCCGGAGGTGTAGGCGGGGCGGTGGAACAGCACCACGTTCCAGGCATCCGGTCGCTCGGCACGCTGGTCAGTGAGCGTTTCCTTCAACCAGCCCCGCTGGATCTCCAACTCCTCTGGGGTGGTCTCGCTGTCCAGCACGATCAGGGTGACGTCGCCGACATCCTGTGTGTACCAGCGCTGCTGCTCGTCGGCGGCCGTGCTGAGGTACGGGAAGGCCGCACGATAGGCGTCGAGGCCGGCACCCACATCGGAGTAGTCGTGGTTGCCGAGCGTGGGCCACAGAGGTGGCGCGCCCCGCCCGTCCTCGCCTTGCTCGAAGTAGCCCCAGACCGATTCGGCATACGGAGTGCAGTCCACTTCGTTCTGGGTGTTGTCTCCGGCGGTCACGATGGCGTCCACGCCCCAGGAGGCGACCTGATCCGCCGTCCACTGTTCTCCGGCGTCGCACGTCCCGAAGTCGGAGATCAGCGCCAACCGGGTCGGCGGTGGCGGAGACGGCTCGGTGCTTTCGGAGGGTCTCGGGTCGGAATTGGCCGGGGGAACGAATACGCATCCGGCCAGGACGAGAACGGCAGCCGCGGAGGCGACCACGCCCGCCACTGTGCGGCGGGCGCTTCGGCCATCCACTGCTCTCGTCTTCCGAGTCCTCACGTGCGACAGACCCCAATTCGGCTCAACACTTCGTCGCCCCTAGGGCAGCGCCGGAAGGGTGGGCGTCGCCTTGGCCAGCAGGCGCACCTGGATCGCCTCGATTTGCTTGGACTGACCGGTCGTGCCCGCAGAGGCACCATTGCTCACCCACGGCTGCCAGCCGATGTCCTGCACGTGGGTGCGGTACGAGATGTCGTACTGGGAGGCCAGCTCCCCGGTCAGGCGGAACTGGATTCCCTCCATCTGCAGGGCTCGCCCGGTCGTCCCGATGTTGGAGGTAGGACGCCAACCCATCCAGCCGATGTTCTGAACGTGGGCGTTGGCCTCGATGTTCGCGACCGCAGGGGATCCCGGCGTCTCGACGACGAGCGATTCCATCTGCCTGAACTGGCCAAGGGTGCCCCCTACCTGGCCGGTGTTCACTTTGCGCTGCCAGCCGACATCCTGCAGGTGGGCCTTGTACCGGAGCATCGGTGTGGCGCCCTGTTCCTTGATCAGCATCGTGGCGCGCGTGGCGAGCCAGTCGCGGAGGTAGCCGACCTCGCCGGCGTAGGTGCTGTGGTAGTTCTTGCCGAAACCGGCGATCAATAGCGTCGGCGTGCCCAAAATCGGCCACACGGCGAAGTTCGCAGCGGCGGAGGCCGCGATTTCGCTCTCCCAGCGGGTGATCTTGGCCGGCATCAGACCGACCTCGTGGGAGATACCCGCTTGCCACAGCTCGTTGGCGCGCTGGACGAACTCCTTGGAACGGAACAGGTCGAAGTAGAAGCCGTTGCCCTGCTGCCGCAGAATCTGCGCATTCTTCGCGTAGTCGGCCTGCGGATCCGAGCCGAGATGCAGCGCGCGGTCGTAGTTGCCCAATGCGCTATCGAAGTCCCACACCGGTCCGGCGAACAGCTTGCTGGCAGGTCCGTTTTTGTAGAAGTAGACGCTTGACTGCGTGATCTCAGGATTGGCTGTCTGTTCGAACACGTAATAGAACTTGACGAACGAGTCAACGTCGATCAGGGCGCTCAGCGCCACCCAGTCGACCTGCGGCGCCGCCAGGATCGCGTCCACCCTGTTCAGGGCGTTCTGGATGTCGTTCCAGCCGGCCTGGGTCTCGGCTGGAAGCGGACCCCCGTCCGGAACGCCGGCCTTCGAGTCCTTCAGGACGAACAGTGACCTACTGGTCGCGGTTCGGAAGTTGTAGGGCTCGGCCAGGCCATAGTTGTTGTCCAACTCGACCATCACGCCCGTCGGGTCAGTGAGGTCCACGCGGTTCGTCTTGACCTCGGTCTTCTCGCTGATCAGATAGTTGCCGAGGTAGGCGCCGTTGACCCTGAGGTCGACCCATCTGGACTCCGGCGAGTAGGCCAGCCCGATCGACGTGGCCAGCTCGAAGGCGGCCTTGTTGCGCATCAGCGACGCATCGGCTGCGTTCGCGAGAAGAATCCACGTCTTCGACGGGGCCATGCCCAGAACAGCGGTGTTCTGTTCGAACTTGATCTGGTACGGCTTTTTGGCCAGGTTCCAGGTGTAGTTGCCACGGCCCTTGATCTCGCCGAGAGCCGGCACCGAGATGCTGTTCACCCCGGCAGGGTCCTCGACAGTCATCGTTGTCGCGACCTTATTGTCTTTGGATGCGTGCACGTAGCTCAGCGTGTTGCGCGAGGCGTCTGGGTCGCTGAGGGTGATGTTCAGGGTCGGCAGGTTCGGTGTCTGTGGTGCGGCGGTGGCGTGTGTCGGGTCACCGACATTGACGAGGGTGATGGTGAGGGCGGCGGTCATGATGACGACCAACGCTCGCAGGGCTAGGCCCTCGCGAGACTGTATCTGCATTAGAGAGGCCTTTCGTGTGGTCCCCTCAACACAGGGACATAAGCCGGATAGCGAGTCGGCGTCGGCGTTGACGACGATGCCCGTCTGGTGGCACACCATACGCCCAACCTGAGAATCCCTCATGCCTCTTGCGCAGATGAAAGCTCGGGACATACCCCCGATCGGGCGTCAGCGCCTCGCCACCGGGGTTACTCTGGAGGGGAACCCGACCTCCCCGCGGCACCCCACGGCCGCCCTGTCAAGGACATCATCCTGACCATCATCACTGGCTACGACGCCGTCACCCTCCGGGAAAAAGTCGACCTTCCTGCCGCCGCAGAACGTCTCGACGACCTCGGCCAACTCCGCAGCCTCTCGGCGCTGAACGAGAAGGTCACCCTGCTGCGCTTGCTCGACCGCCTCGACGAGGCGTTCGAGATCGCCAACCAGGCATTGCGCCAGGCCCGGTTCACCGGTGACCGGCAGGACTTCGTACTGTGCCGTATCCGCCGTGCCCAGGTGATGCAGTTTCAGGCCAAGCTCGAGGAGGCCGCGTCCGAACTGACCCAGTGCGTGCTCGAGTCGGAGACGCACGAGTGGAACCTCACCGCCGCGTTCGCCCGGGAGACTCGCGGCAAGGTGCACTTCGAACAGGACGACCTCGACGGCGCCCTGGCCGACTTCACCGCCGCGGTGTTCCTGCGCGACAAGTCCGGGGCCTCGCCCGATGAGCTGGAGAGCGCCCTGATCGCCGTGGCCGTCGTGGAGTCCTTCATCGGCGAGCGCCGCGCCCTGCGCTGACGCCCCACCGCGCACCGCTCCCGGTGCCGGGGCATGGATCTGACCAATTCCAAGAGTTTCGTGGCATTCTGCAGGAGATATGCATCACAGACGGGTTTGGGCCGGCGTGGTCGCCGCGGGCATGGTGACAGTGCTGTGCGCCTGCACGGCGAGCGCTCCCCGGCCCAGCGCCAGCACCAGCACGCCGGCGCGTCCCACTCCGGCGGCGACCGCCCCGGCGGCGGACGCGACGCCCGTGCCGGTGCGTCCGCTGGGTGAGCCCGTCGTGATCGCGGAGGGGTTGGACGCTCCGTGGTCGATCCTGCGGTTGCCCAGCGGCGCCACCCTGATCAGCGAACGTGACACGGCCCTCCTGCGCGAGCTGCTGCCGGACGGTGGCCTGCGGGACGCCGGGACCGTCGCCGGGGTCGAACCGGTGGGCGAGGGCGGGCTGCTCGGGCTGGCGTTCCTGGCCGCGGGCGACGGCGCGGCCGACCCGGCCGCCCCCGATGCCGGCTGGGTCTACGCGTACTTCACCGCCGCATCCGACAACCGCATCGTGCGGATGCCGCTGACCGGCACCGCGGGCGGCCTCGGTCTCGGCGAGCCGGAGTCGGTGCTCAGCGGCATCCCCTCGGCAAGCAACCACAACGGCGGGCGCATCGGGTTCGGCCCGGACGGCCTGCTCTACGCCACCGTCGGCGACGCGGGCAAGTCCGGCAACGCGCAGGACCTCGGGTCGCCGGGCGGCAAGATCCTGCGCATGACCCCAACCGGGCAGGCCCCGGCCGACAACCCGTTCGGCAGCCTGGTCTACTCGTACGGCCACCGTAACCCGCAGGGCCTCGCCTGGGACTCGTCCGGGCAGCTCTGGGCCAGCGAATTCGGTCAGAACACCTGGGACGAGCTCAATCTGATCACCGCCGGCGGCAACTACGGTTGGCCCGAGGCGGAGGGTGCAGGCGGCGGCGGCGCCTTCATCGACCCCGTGCAGCAGTGGTCCACCGATGAGGCGAGCCCGAGCGGCCTGGCCGTGGTGAACGACACCCTGTTTCTGGCCGCGCTCCGCGGCGAGCGGCTGTGGCGCGTCGATCCCTCCACAGGCACCGTCGACGGGTGGTTCGTCAACAGCTTCGGGCGCCTGCGCGATGTGGTGTCCGGGCCGGATGGCACACTGTGGTTCGTGAGCAACAATACGGATGGCCGCGGCGCCCCCTCCCCCGGCGACGACCGTCTTTACCAGGTGCAGGTAGGGCCCTGATGGCCGACCTGGTTCGGGTGCGCCACTGGGCGGACGCGCTGATAACCCTGCACCTTGACCCCAGCTGGTCCTTCGACTTCGACAACGCCAAGAAGCGCGCGGGGCTGTGCAACTTCACCGCCAAGAAGATCACCGTGTCCCGGTACCTGGCCGCCCGGTACGGCGACGACGAGATCCACCAGATCCTGCTGCACGAGGTGGCGCACGCCCTGGCCGGCGCCCGGGCCGGGCACGGCCCCGTCTGGCGGAGCGTGGCCCTCGGGCTCGGCTACGACGGCAAGCGCACCCACGACGGCGAGATCGCCGACGACCTGGCGCCGTGGGTGGGCACCTGCTCCGCCGGCCACACTCACTACCGGTACCGCCAACCCACTCGTCCGCTGGCCTGCGGGCTGTGCGGCCGCGGCTTCACGGCCGCGCACGTGATCACCTGGACCCGGCGCGAGATCACCCCGGCCGCCCGACGCCGGGCCGCCGCCGCCGCCCGCTGACGTCCACGGGCGGGACACACCTCGATCCCCGCCGCGGCAGCCGCGGTGGGGATCGAGGAATCAGCCGACGCCCGGGATGGGCGCCTTCTGGTGCTACCCGATGGGACGGGGATCGGGCGTGTCCGGGACATCCGCGATTTCGTTCGCGGGGATGTCGGCGTATGCGCCCAGCCCGTCAGTGCCGTAGCTGCGGTCGACGAGCACCTCAGCTCCATTGATGTCCACCCTCACCGTCGGCGCCAGCGTGCCGCCTCGACGGAAGTCATCCGACGTTCCGATGGTGTCGATGAAGGACTGAACCAGGCCGTCGGGCATGACGTAGTGCGAGTACGCCTGGAACTGCCCCGGGTGCTGGTTGAAGTCGGGCGCGAAGGGGAACCCGGCCGCATAGTTGAGGTTGGACGGGCTGCCCAGGGCAAGACCCGAACCCCGGTTGACCGGCTCGAAGTCACTGCGCACGCCGTTACCGACGAAGCCGTACACACCTTCGGGACCGTCGATGCCCGGCGCGAACGTCGAACGGTGACTGATCGTGAAGATGTAGTACTTGCCGTCCTTCATATAGATCTGAGGACGTTCCGTCTGGTCGGTCACACAATTCGCTGACAGGATCGGTGGCAGGAAGTGCCACTGGGTCAGCGCCTTGTTGTCCGCGACCGCCAGGCCGACGTTACCCATCCGCAGGTTCGCGTCAGACGCGATCTCCGGCGGACCGCCCGGAACCCCCTCCCCGACCGGCACCTCACGTTGCGGATCGGCGGGATCGTAACCGAGGTCCTCTGCCGTGCACTCGACCGCCTCGCGGTCTCCTGCCGTGTTGCCCTCGAAGACCATGAAGGTCTTGCCGGGGTGAGCGGGATCCTCGAAGGTGAACGGGTCACGGAAGTTCACGGACGAGTTCTGGTCCTTGGTTTGGTACAGGGTGCCGTCTGGAACCAGCAGCTGGTGCTGGTCGCGGAAACCGGTGAGCCACACGCCGGTGTCATCGGCGAAGATCCGACCCTCGGTCTGCACGATACGCGGATCGGCCGGCTTCACGTCCTGACCGGCCGCGTCGCGGTAGAAGGCGACCGCCGTGTAAAACGTACGCAGCTTGTTGCCGGCGAAGATCCGGGTGGAACCGGACCATTCCGTCTGATGGCTGAACGACTGGTCCTCGTAGATCGCCCCGGAGGCGCCGTCAGGGAAAACCAGACCGCCGTAGGTCCAACCGCCGTTCTCCGGCCTCTGCTCGATCGGAACATCCGCCTTGCGGAAGAAGAAGCCGAGCTTGGCGTAGGTGTGTCGCTCATCAAAACCCAGATTGCGATCAGCGACCAGCGAGAAAATCACCTCCCACCCCTTGAAGCTGAGCTGATCGGCTTGACCGTTGGTCAGGGTCCAGGTGTCCCAGACCCACACCTGCCCGCCGCTCATGTCGGGGAAGCTCTGCGGGATGGTCGGCATGGTGTATTCCTCGGGCATCGAGTTCTCCCGCGGTGGTGCGCTGGGGTCACTCATTGCCTTCAGCTGCCGCGCGTCAGCGCGCGTCCAGCGTGAGGTGAAATCCGCCTCAGGCTCATAGGCCTGTTGGCTGTGCGGTGTGGGATTGGGAAAGCCCGGGTTGACGGGAACGAAGTCCGCCGCCTGGGCAGGAAGTGTGCCTAGGGCCAATGTGCCCGCGATGAGCATGGTGGCGGAGAGCAGGCCAATGGCCGCTCGCCGCGCTGGCCGGTATTGAATTTTCACGATGTCCGCTTTCGATCAAAGTTGGATGATCGACCGCTCAATGACGCTTACCCCAGGGCCAACCATCTGCCTCCCATCACGAAAGGTCAAGCGTTATTGAGAAAAAGTCAACACTCCAGTCCGGGCTCTCGGCAATGTTGAGGGAATTTCAAAGCTTGAGATGCGCGTGATACTGCGGCAGGGGTCCCCCAGGGCACTCTCGCACCGAAATGGCGCTCTTGACGGTGGTTCTGGCACAGGCGTAACCTCCACGGAGATCTCTCAGGTGGCGTCTCTCCCCAGAAGCACCATCCATCGCGGTCGTCCCCCGACGACCCAACACCTGGAGAATCATGGATACCAAAACATCACGGCGCGCGGGCACCCTAGGACGGGGCCTTACCGCCGGCGTGGCCGCCGTTGCCGCCATACTGCTGACGGCCTCTCCCGCCCTCGCCGCCCCGTCCGTGTCAGTGTCGACACTGCGCGAGGTCTCCGCAGCGCAATTGGCCGATTCGCTCGCCGGCCGCGGGCTTAGAGTGCAGGACGCCACGTTCGCGGGCGTCGACGTGCAGGCCGGACTGTACAAGGCTCCGATGCTCGAAAAACGGAATTCGTCCGGCGTCGCGCTCTCGACAGGGAGCCTCATCAACGCGGATCCACAGTCGGATGCCGACGTCGACTTCACCAGATCCTCGCTGATCGGACCCAATACGAGCCTGACGACAACGGGCGACTTCGGTGGAGCCGGCGATGCTGACCTCACCGCGCAAGCGGGAGTCTCCAGCTACGACGCCGCCGTGCTGACACTCACCGTGAAGCCCAAGCACAAGCATCTTTACCTCGAATATGGATTCGGCAGCGAAGAATATGCGAACTGGACCGCCCAGGGATACAACGATGCGCTCGGCATCTGGGTGAACGGCCAGCTGTGTTCCACCGTTCCCCGCACCTCGGAACCCGCCGGAGTCAGCACCATCAACCCGACCGCCAACCCAGAGCACTACGTGCCCAACTTCACCGACCGCACGCCGGGCACCCTGCCCACGGAAATGAACGGATTCACCAAGCCGCTCCAGTGCCACGCGAGAGTCACGCCCGGCACACCGGTCACTGTGAAGATCGCCGTGGCCGACACCCTTGACGGCCAACTCGACACGACTCTGCTGCTCGCGGCAAAGTCGCTCTACTCCAGCCCTTCGCGTCGCTGACGACATGGAGAGCTCGCCGGCCACTGCCGGGACCCCGACGGGAAAGAACGATGGGAAGAAGCGGCGTGCCCGCCTCATCGTGATCGCCTCCGTCGTGGTCCTCGCGGTGGCCGGCGCCCTAACGTGGGCGCTGCTGGCGCGGCCTACCGCCCAGCCACCCGTCACGTCGTCGCAGACGCCCGCGCCTCAGCCCACCGACGCCCGGCAATTCGAGCGACCGACTGACTGGTCCGACTACCGCCCGGCGTTGCACCTCACGCCTGCGCACAACTGGATGAACGACCCGCAACGCCCGTTCCTCCTTGACGATGTGTGGCATTACTACTACCTCTACAACGCCGACTACCCCAACGGGAACGGCACCGAGTGGTACCACGTCACCTCCACTGACCTCGTGCACTGGAAGGACGAGGGGGTGGCGATCGAGAAATACGGCAACGGCCTCGGTGACATCGAGACCGGAAGCACGGTCATCGACGTCGACAACACCGCCGGTTTCGGCGCCGGAGCGGTCATCGCGATCATGACCCAACAGGCCGACGGCATCCAGCGTCAGTCCCTGTTCTATTCGACGGACGACGGGTACACCTTCACCTCGTACGAGGCGAACCCCGTGATGGAGAACCCTGGGACGACGGATTTTCGCGACCCGAAGGTGATCTGGGATGCGGCCGGTCAGGTCTGGGTCATGGTGCTCGCCGAGGGAGCCAAGGTCGGCTTCTACACCTCGCCGGATCTCACCGAGTGGACCTACGTGTCGAGTTTCGAGCGGGACGACCTGGGCACACTGGAGTGCCCCGACCTGTTCCAGATGTCCGTGGACGGGGACCCGGCGAACACCCGCTGGGTGCTGGCCGCCAGCGCCCACGGCTCGAAGTACGACAAAACCACCGGTTTGGCTTACTGGACGGGAGACTGGAACGGCACATCGTTCACGCCCGACAGCGAGGCTCCGGGCTGGCTGGATGACGGGGCGGACTTCTATGCCGCGGTGACCTGGGACGACCCCCGCGAGAGCGCCGAGGAGAGACTGGCAAGCCGTTACGTGATCGGCTGGCTGAACAACTGGGGGTACGCCGGCGACCTGCCCACGACGGACTGGCAGGGCGGGATGTTCTCGATCGTGCGCAGCATCCGGCTGGTGGACCTCGACGGTGCCGCGACCCTCGTTTCGCAACCGGTGGATGCTCTTTCCGAACTCGGCGGGGAGGCGATAACCGCCGAAACGACTGTCCTGCCGCCCGGCGACTCGGATACTCTGCCGCAGCCCGGGACCGGTTCCTATCGGCTGCAGGTGACCCTGTCGCCCGACGAGGCCGGCCCGGCGCGGGAAGTGCGGTTGAAGTTCAAGGACGGCGGCGGCCATTTTGTCACCGTCGGCTATGACTTCGCGCTGCAGAACGTGTTCATCGCCCGGGATGCCGATGCGGCCGCAGCCACCATGCCGGAGCTGTACCGGGCGGTCCGCGGGGTGTCCAGCCCGCTGCGAGATGGCGCCGTGGACCTCGACATCTTCGTCGACTATTCCTCCGTGGAAGTGTTCGCCGACGGCGGCCGGCAGACCCTCAGCTCGCTGGCTTTCGGGGAGCCGGGCGCCAACGGCCTTCGCGTGGAATCCGTTGACGGCAGCACGGTGGTCAGGTCACTGACCCTGACTCCGCTGGCCGTCGCGGCTCCGGAGCGCCAGTAGCTGCTCTCAGGCGGGGAAGGTGAAGTCGGTGACGACGGCGACCGCGGCATCCGTGGCCGGGGCCAGTGCGGCGGCGACCGCTGCGGTCCGGCCGGTTTCAGCGAGGGCCTGACCGGTTTCGGAGGCATTCACGAGGTGCTTCACGGCACGCTTGAGGCCCACGAAGCTCGCGGCCGCGGCGGCGGCTTCGGGCGAGCAGTGGTCGATGCCCCGTTCGGCGAGGGCGTCGATCACGGCGCCGGCCACGAGCAGGTCTTCCATGGCGAAGCGGATGGTGCCGTCGGCACGGCGCTCCCCCACCGCGACGACCCCCACTGAGAAACGGTCACCCTTCTCGGTCTGGCGGGCCAGCGCCCAGTCGGCCACGAGGGTGCTCGTGGCGAGGTCGGCCGCGATCACGGTGTGTGCGCCGAGCGGCGTGGGGAAGCCGCGCGCGACATCCACGGCGGGCAGGGCGTCGGCGAGCACGACCACGTCGGCCTCGGCGGCGAGGGCCTGGAAGCCGGCGACGCCCCAGTCGAATCGGACCTGGTACTTGATCTGGGGCTCGGCGTCGCTCACCGGTTCAGAATACCGGGCGCGGTGCTCTCCCGGCCGGGATTCTCGTCACCGGGCGACACTGTCGGCGGGCAGAACCACTCCCAAGGTGGGCAAGTCGGCGAGCTAGCGGGCGTCGTAGTGCGCGAGGGCGTCGGCGTCGGTGGCGTGGGTCATGGCCCGGCGGGCGGCGTCGAGCGCGGTCACCGGGTCGGCTTCGGCCTCGGCGAGGGCGAGCTGGCGTTCGGCCTCGGCCAGGCGGGTGCGGGCGCCGGCGCCGACCCGGCCGCGGTTGGCGGTGATGAAGTCGCGGGTGATGCCGATTTGACTGCGTGCGGCCAGCCGGGCGCCCACGTAGGCCTCGCGGGCGTTGTCGCGGCGCAGCTGCCGGTTGCGGGCCTCGGAGCGGGTGACGTCGAGGCCGTCGAGGGCCTCGCGCAGCCGGGCAAGGTCGGCGGACGGGTCGCTTACCCGGCCGGGACGACGGAGCTCCGCGACCACCGCATCCGAGGCGGCGATCACCCGGTTGAGGTCGGCGCTGGCGTCGGACTCCTCGTGCCTGTCGCGCAGTGCCCGCGCCTCGGCGAGTTCGGTCTCGGCCGCGGCGAGGGCCGTGCCCAGGCTGGCGAAACCCACGTGCAGCTCGTCCTCCCCGGTTTCGATGGCGTCCAGCAGTGCCGTGGCGGTGAACAGGGCCTGCTCAGCGGCGCTGACCTGCTCACCGACCGGTTCCGTGACCCCGGCGACCAGGCGCGCGTCGGCGGCATCCGCGGCCCGGAGGCCCACCTCGATGGCGGCACGGGCGCGTTCGACGTTGTCGCTGATCGAGGCGAGCGCCGACGCGGAGTAGCTGGTGGCGAGCCGGGTGAGGGTGGCGGCGCCGCCGGCGAGCCGGTCGGTGGCCCGGTCGAGGCGGCGGCGCAGCCGCTCGAGCTGCAGCGGGGCGTTCTGTTCGACGACCCGTTTGGTGTCGAATTCGCGGGTCTGGGCGTTCAGCCGGTTGGTGGCCTCATCGGCGAGCCGGGTGATCTGCTCGGTCCACTGCCGGGTCTGAGTGTCGGTGTCCGGCACACCGTCGTCGAGTTTCTGCTTCAGCGCGAACGCCTCGCGCAGCTGGCGCTTGGAGACGTCGAGGGCGGCGGCGAAGTCGGCGGTGGCCCGCTCGCCGAACTGCGCGATCGCGAAACCGAGCTCGTCGGTGGCGGCCTCGATGAGGTCATCCGCTCGCACCAGGCTGATCGCCGCGGCGCGCGCCCGCTCGGCGATCTCGGCGTTCTCGGCCGCACGGATGCTGCGGGCCTTGCGCCGGGACGCCGACACGAACAGCCAGATGACGCCCACGACCACACCGAGGACGATGACGGACGGGAGCCACCACAAAGCATCAGTCATGCGGCCATCCTATTGAGCGAAGCTGGTGGAATGGCTGGTGGCAGGCCGGTCCCGGCCGCGTTTCGGACGGCGCCCGGAGGGAGCGGGACCACCCCGAGACCACCCCGAGCTGCTCACTGCACCTCCTGCGGCCCAGCGCGCCCGCTATAGCGGGCGCGGCCAGCCATACGAGGTGCAGCGAAGCCTCACGGGCGCGAGGCCGGGCGGGCGGCGGGGCCGCGCTGCTAGCGGCGGCGGTCGTCGGCGCTGGGCCGACGCATCTGCGCCCGGATCAGCTCGAAGTCGTGCCGGCTGATCTCCAGCAGCCCTCGGCGCAACTGCCGGCCCCAGTCGGGGTCGTCGCGGGTGAGGTCGAGCACCTTCAGCAGCGGCCGGATGGACGCGGGCTCGGCGGCCGGATCGTATTGCACTCGTCGCCGCCAGGGCCGGTACTCGCTGCCGGAGTCGCCCACCTGCACCACCACGTTGTCGCTGACATAGCCGATCGCCGTGAACTGCCGCAGTCGCTCGCCCTCGAATTCGGTCTTGGGCGAGTAGTAGACCAGCCCGTCGGATTCGTTCATGCTTTCGAGGATCTCGCGGGCGGCGAAGTTCATCTGGGCCAGGCCCATGGCGACGCTCCGCAGCACATACTCCTGCTGCACCACCCCGAGCCAGTACCGAATCGCCACGTACCAGTTGTACTGCATCGCTCTGACAGCACAGACTGAGAGCATGCGCGTACTCCTGAAAGAGATCCTCGACTGCACCCCGGATGCCGCCTGGCGGGCCCTGGCGAGCCCCACGGTGTTCCGCGAGGTCAGCGGCCCGCTGATGAGCATCGCCTCCCTCGAAACGGAAGGCTTCCCCACCCGCTGGACGCCGGGAGAGCACCCGGTGACCATGAGCGGTCTGGGCCTGGTGCCACTGGGCGAGCAGATGATCCGGCTGGAGATGCGCACCACCCAGGACGGGGTGCGCATCGTGCACGACAACGGCAACGGCGTCTCCGGCGCGATGAAGACGCTCACGCACTGGGACCACCGCATGGCCATCTCCCCCGACCCGGCCGGCACCGGCAAGACCCTCTACCGCGACCAGCTGATCTTCTCCGCCGGTCCGGCCACTCTGGCGGTGTGGCCCGGCCTCTGGGCGTTCTGGCAGCTGCGGATGCGTCGACTCAAGGCCCTGGCGCCCACCTGGCAGTACGACCTGGGCGCCGACGATCCCGCATTCGTGGCCGCGGGCGCGGCCGAGGGCCCTGACGGGAACGACGGGTTAGCCTGACGGTATGAGCACAAGCATCGGAGCCCTGCAGATCGCCGACTGGCGCCGCCGCGTGTTCGGGCTTTACGGCGGGGTGCGGCAGCTGAGCGCGCGCAAGCCGGCCGCCGGCCACGAACTCTGGCGCTCCGGGCGCGATGAACTCTTCGCCGGGCATCCGGCGTCGCCGCTGCTGCCGGACGACAGGGCCGCGTTCACCGGGCTCACCGTCGCAGCTTACGACCCGGACTGGCGCTTCGAGGTGGAGGTGCACCGGGCAGCGGAGCCGCTGCGCATCACGGTGGAGACCGGCACCGACGGTGTCGTGCCGTTCGACCTGGTCGGCTCCGTGCGGCTGCCCTACATCGGCTCCCTCGACCTCTGGCGGCTCGCCAGCTACGGCGGCGGCCTGTTCCTGCCGCTCAAGGACGCCCTCGCGGGCAAGTCCGGCGGCACCTACGGCGGCGGCCGCTACCTGCTGGACACCATCAAGGGCGCCGACCTCGGTCCGGGCACCGGCGACGACAGCCTGATCCTGGACTTCAACTTCGCGTACAACCCGTCCTGCGCGTACGACCCGATGTGGGCCTGCCCGTTGCCGCAGGCCGGCAACATCGTCACCGCCGAGGTGCCGGTCGGCGAACTGTACCTGCCCAGAGACTAGAGTCGAAAGTCCCGGCCAGCCACTGATACGGCTGGATTCTGGCGTCGCGCTTGACAGCATCCGCTAGAGTAGGGGTACTTGTGAGTGCGTAGTTGCGCTCACTGCGTCGTAGAACGCCCTCTTCTTATCGACGGCCGCCTCGCCCGAGTACGACTCGTTGCTGGCGGCCCTCTCGATTTCCGAATGAAACCTTCTTACGGCGAACGGATGTGCCCATCGGCACCTTCGCCATGTGAATCCTCCTGGCTCCGGCCGTCGCTCTGTGCGTCACCGGTTCGAGCGAGGAGACTGATGCCCCGAAAGGCACCACTTTGTCTGAAACTTCCTTTGGCGCGCTTGGCGTGCCCGCTCCCCTCGTTGCCGTGCTCACCTCGCAGGGCATCGACAGCCCGTTCCCGATCCAGGTCGACACCCTGCCCGACACCCTCAAGGGCCGCGACGTCCTCGGCCGCGGTAAGACCGGCTCTGGCAAGACCCTGGCCTTCTCCATCCCGATGGTGTCCCGCCTCGGCGGCAAGCTCGCCGGCGGCAAGCGCCGCCCGGGCCGCCCGCTCGGCCTGATCCTCGCGCCGACCCGCGAGCTGGCCACCCAGATCACCGCGGCGCTCACCCCCCTCGCCGAGGCCTACGGCCTGAACACCACCACCATCTTCGGCGGCGTCTCGCAGAACCGTCAGGTCGCCGCGCTCAAGGCCGGCGTCGACATCGTCGTGGCCTGCCCCGGCCGCCTCGAGGACCTCATGAAGCAGGGCTTCGTGAACCTCGACTCCGTTGAGATCACCGTGCTCGACGAGGCCGACCACATGGCCGACCTGGGCTTCCTGCCCGTCGTCACGCGCATCCTGGACAAGACCCCGTCCAGCGGCCAGCGCCTGCTGTTCTCGGCCACGCTCGACAACGGCGTGGACAAGATCGTGCGCCGGTTCCTGCACAACGAGGTTCTGCACTCCGTCGACGAGGCCACCAGCCACGTCTCCGCGATGACCCACCACGTGTTCGAGGTCGATGGCGCCGACAGCAAGAAGGAGCTCATCGAGAAGCTCGCTTCGGGCAGCGGTCGCCGCATCCTCTTCATGCGCACCAAGCACCACGCCAAGAAGCTGGCCAAGGCGCTGACGGATGCGGGCATCCCCTCCGTCGACCTGCACGGCAACCTGTCGCAGGTGGCCCGTGACCGCAACCTCGCCGCGTTCAGCGCCGGCGACGTGAAGGTTCTCGTCGCCACCGACGTGGCCGCCCGAGGCGTGCACGTTGACGACATCGAACTCGTCATCCACGTCGACCCGCCCGCAGAGCACAAGGCGTACCTGCACCGCTCGGGCCGTACCGCCCGCGCAGGCAGCGCCGGTGACGTCGTCACCATCGTGCTGCCCGCGCAGAAGCGCGACACCGACCAGCTGCTGCGCAAGGCCGCCATCACGGTGACCCCGCAGCGCGTGAACGCGTCGTCGCCCGCCGTTGTCGCCCTCACCGGTGACGTGGCCGCGTACGTCAAGCCGGTGCCGCGTGTCGAGCAGCCGCACGGCCAGTCGCAGGGCGGCCGCTCGCAGGGCGCCAACGCCCAGCGCAAGCGCGTCAACCGTGACGAGCGCGACAACGGCGGCCGCGGTTCACGCGACGCCGGTGGCCGTGGCGGCCGCAGCGGCGATGCCGTCGCCGCCGGTGGCGCCCGTCGAGACCGCACCGAGCGTCCGGCCTCCTCCGGCCGCAGCCACGCTCCCCGCACGGGTGGTTCAGGTTCGGGCACCGGCGGCTCCGGCCGCTCCGGTGGCCTTCAGGTCGGCGGACTGGTGCGCGGCTCCGGTTCCACCGGCGGCGGCGCCCGTCGTTCGGCTCCACGCCGCGCGCAGGGCTAGTCAGCCCGTACTGCTTGTACGACCCGAACGGGCCGGCTCCTCACGGGGCCGGCCCGTTCGTCGTTCCCCGGCCCCGGCTGCATAACTCCTGCAGAGCTCTGCCCGGCCGGGGTTCCGCCGCGTGATTCCGGGGTGCCACCGGCGCATCCGTTGAAAGTGCAGGAGTTGCGCTCGGGCCGGGCCGGCGAGGGGCAGGGCGGGGCCGGCGGTTGGATGGTTCGGCGGGGTCGGTGGCCGGGGTTAGGGTCGAAGTATGAACACCACCGTTGTTGTTCGGCCCGTCACTGAGACGGATGCCGACAGCCTGGGCCGCGTCCACGCGGCTTGCTGGCACGAATCCTATGACCACATCCTCAGCCAGGCTGCACTGTCGCAGCTGCACCCGGAACGCCTTGCCCAAATGTGGCGCCGCTTCTCGGTGCAGGGCCCCGGCTACCGCCACGTCGTGGCCGAACTCGACGGCGAGATCGTCGGTTTCGCCGGCAGCGGCCCCGGCCGCGACGCCGGCAAGCCCACCGAGCACGAGCTCTACTTCGTCTACCTGCTGCAGGCCCACCAGGGCACCGGCATCGGCCAGGCCCTCTTCGACGCCGTCGTCGATCCCGGCCCCACCTACCTCTGGGTCGCCGCGGACAACCCTCGCGCGCACCGCTTCTACGCCCGTAACGGCTACCTGCCCGACGGCCAGGAGCGCACCGAAGAGGTGCTGGGCGAACCATTCCGCGAGGTGCGCCTCGAGCGTTAGCAGCCGGCCACCCAGGCCCTGAGCCGAGCCCGATCCCGCCCAGCGGGGTCGGGCTTTCGCGCGCCCACCAGCCACGCCCGGCACCGTAAAATCAGGGGATGCCTACGATTCCTGTGATCCTCGACGTCGACACCGGTGTCGATGATGCCCTCGCCATCCTGTTCGCCGTCGCCCACCCCGACATCGAGGTGCTCGGCATCAGCTGTGTCGCCGGCAACGCCTCGCTCGAGCGGGTCGTGGAGAACACCCTGCGGATCCTCGATGTCGCCGGAGCTCCCGACATCCCGGTCGCGGCCGGCGCCCGCCGTCCGTTGATCTCGCCGGCCCGCAGCGCGTCGCACGTGCACGGCGAGGGCGGTCTGGGCACCGTGCACCTGCCGCCGGGCGAGCGGACGCCGGCGCCGGTCAACGCCGTCGAGCTGATGCGCCGGCTCATCACCGAAAGCCCCCGCCCGGTGACCGTTGTGGCCCTGGCCCCGCAGACCAACCTCGCGCTGCTGCTGCGCCAGTACCCCGACCTGGCCGAGAACATCGAACGGATCGTGTTCATGGGCGGCTCGGCCAGCGTGGGCAACGCCACTGCCGTGGCCGAGTTCAACGTGTGGCACGACCCCGAGGCGGCGGCGATCGTGCTCGACGCGGGCATCCCCACCTTCATGTACGGGCTGGACGTCTTCAACCAGGTGAGCGTAGACCGCGACCTGGCAACTGCGCTGGAGACCGGCGACTCCGGCTACGGGCGGGTGGTCGGAGCGCTGCTGGCGAACCGGGTCGCCCGCAGCGAGAACAGCGCGGCCGAGTACACCGGGCTGATCGGTGACGCCGGGGCGCTTTGCGCGCTCGTCGACCCGGATGCGCTGACCACCCGGCTGCTGCCCGTGCGGGTGGAGCTCACCGGGTGCGGTCGCGGCCAGACCATCGTGGACCAGCGTCGCCGGGTGGGCGAAGACATCCTGCACGG
The DNA here is from genome assembly GCF_004402745.1 of Cryobacterium sp. TMN-39-2. Lineage (NCBI taxonomy): Bacteria > Bacillati > Actinomycetota > Actinomycetes > Micrococcales > Microbacteriaceae > Cryobacterium > Cryobacterium sp. TMN-39-2. Next base: position 25,792 of record NZ_SOFX01000003.1, on the reverse strand, counting down.
CACCGCGGGCGCCTGGGAGGTCGTGGAGGTCGCCCTGGACGTGGACGCCCCACGCTTCGCCCGCCTGTTCCTCGACACCCTGGGCCTCTCCCCCCTCGCGAACTGAGAGAAAAGCCCCAAAAACTCGCCCGCGAAGGTGCTTAAGTCACAGTTCGCGGATGCGGGTGGATGCGGGGGGTCAGCGCAGGGCGCCGACCGAGGCCAGGGCCATGCGCAGGAGGCCACCGCGGCCGCCTTCCATCTCGGCCGAGACGGCGTCGGTGGCCGCCTCCTCCGGGGTCATCCAGGTGAGCTCGAGTGCATCCTGGCGGGGGTCGCAGGTGCCGGTGACGGGCACGACGTAGGCCAGCGACACGGCGTGCTGACGGTCATCCGTGAACGCGGTGATACCGGGCATCGGGAAGTACTCGGCCACCGAGTACGGCACCGGGCTCGGCGGCAGCTGCGGAAACGCCATCGGGCCGAGGTCCTTCTCGAGGTGCCGGAACAGGGCGTCGCGCAGGGTCTCGCCGTAGAGCACCCGGCCGGAGACCAGGGTGCGGGTCATTTTGCCCTCGGGGGTGGCGCGCAGCAGCACACCGACCTCGACGACCTGGCCCAGACCGTCGACGCGCACGGGCACGGCCTCGACGTACAGCAGCGGCAGCCGCTGGCGGATCTCGGCGAGCTCGACATCGCTCAGCCAACCCGGGTTCGAGTTGGGCGGCGGTGCGTCATCCCCGCCAGGCGTCCAGTCCGGATCGGGGTCAGGGGTGCGCACGCTCATAGTTCATTCTCACTCACGAGAGCCGCGGATGCACCACCGGGGTCCGCGAGTCCGCTCGCCCCGACCCCGCGAGCTGTGAGAAAAGGGCACTTTCGTGGGCCTTAGGTCTCAGTTCGCGAGACCCCCGCGGGTCTCGGGCGGGCGTGGAAGGATTGAGGGAGTCGGCGCTGTACCTGCGTCGACACCGACGTGAGGAACCGACACATGGCCACCAGCATCCGCCCCGAGCCGATCGATCCGGCCGCCGTGCTGTGGTCGGCCGCCGCACCCGACCGGGTGGGGCGCCCGCTGCTGCTGGTGCTGCACGGTTATGGGTCGACCGAGGGCGATCTGTTCGCACTGGCGCCGCACTTGCCGCTGCAGCCGACGATCGCGGCGCTGCGGGCTCCGCTGCCGGCCGGTCAGGGTTGGTCGTGGTTTCCCATCGGGGTGCCCGGCGATCCCGTCGGTGACGCTCTCGACGCGGCAGCGCTCGGCATCATCGAGTGGCTCGACGCCCTCCCCGAGCAGCCCACGTCCATCGGCCTGCTCGGCTTTTCGCAGGGCGGCGCCATGACGCTGCAGCTGATGCGGCACGCGCCGGAACGGTTCGCATTCGCGGTGCAGCTGTCCGGGTTCATCGGCAGCGGCACGCATCCGGGCGACGCACGGCTCAAAAAGCTCGCGCCGCCGGTGTTCTGGGGCCGCGGCACTCTGGACCCGGTGATCCCCGAGGGCGCTGTCGCCCGCACCCAAGCCTGGCTGCCGGCGCACTCCACACTCACCGAGGGCATCTACGAGGGAATGGGCCATTCCATCTCGCAGGCCGAACTCGGCGAGATCGTCGCGTTCCTGCGCGAGCAGTACGCGGCTCCGGCGACGCCGGCGGTGCCGACCGCCTGACCGGCGCACCCCGGCACGGATGCCCCGACGTGCCCCCGAACGGACGAATTGCCCCGTCCCAACGGAGCAACTCGTCCGGGGCGGGGCAACTCGGTGAAACCAGAGACCTAGGAGTTCTTGCGGGCGGCCTTCTCGTTCTGTGCGGCGAAACGCTCGGCGTGCGCCTTCTTGCGGGCCTTCTCAGCATCGCGGTCCTTCACGCGGATCTGTTCCTCGCGCACCTCGAACTGGGTGGCGCGCTCGGTGACGAGCCAGGCCGGCGGCTGCTGCAGCAGTGCCTGGATCTCGGCGCTGGTCAGCGGCTCGGTGACCTCACCGCGCACCAGGCCTGAGATCGACACGCCGAGCTTGGCGGCGACGACCTGCTTAGGGTGCGGGCCGTTGGCGCGCAGCTGGGTGAGCCACTCAGGCGGGTTCGCCTCGAGGGCGGCCAGCTCGGTGCGGGACACCGGCGTGGACTGGAACTCCTCGGGTGCTGCTTCGAGCAGAATCCCGAGCTTCTGGGCAGCCGTGGCCGGCTTCATGGTCTGGGGCTTCTTCTCGCTCATGGTTCCAGCGTATAGCCTGAGAGCACTATGGTTTCGGTGTCCTGCGCCCGGACACCACCAAAACGGCCCGCCGCCGGCACGTCGCACGCGCCCGCGGAGCCACCACCCACACTGATTTTGCACACGAGAGGATGCCGGTGACCTTTTCCATTGCCTTCGTCGCCGGGGTCACCCCCACCAAATGGACCCGCATCTGGGCCGAGCGGCGCCCGGAGGTCGAGCTCTCGGTCTTCCGCACCAGCATCGCCGATCAGGAGCTCGTCCTGCGCGACGGCCGCGCCGACGTGAGCCTGGTGCGCCTGCCCATCGATGAAGACGGCCTGAGCCTGATCAACCTGTACAACGAGATCCCCGTGCTGGTGATGGCGAAGGATCACTTCCTGGCCGACGCCGACAGCGTGGTCGTGGCCGACCTGGTCGACGAGCACCTGCTGCAGGATCCCGACGACGTCCCCGAGTGGCGCGACGCGGCCGTAGAGGTGCGCGACGGCAGCCGCCGCCCGCTGCCGCCGATGCGCGACATGGACGAGACCATGGAACTGGTCGCCGCCGGCGTGGGCATCGTCATCCTGCCGCACTCGGTGGCCCGCCTGCACAGCCGCAAGGATGTCGTCTCCAAGCCGGTGGAGGACACCGCCGAGAGCCGCATCGCACTGGCCTGGCGCACGGTGGACACCACGGCCGACGTGGAGGAGTTCATCGGCATCGTGCGCGGCCGCACTCCGGACAGCTCACGCACCAACGCGGTCGCGGCCGGCGACGAGCCGGTGAAGAAGGAAAAGAAGACCGCCAAGGCCAAGGCTGCCGCCAAAGCGGTGCGCGCCGCCGCGGCCGCGGCCAAACCGGCCACCGCGCGCAAGACGCAGAGCGCCGGCCGCACCCGCAACTCCCCCAGCCCGCAGGCCGGCAAGCGCCGCGGCGGTCGCTGACCCGCAGCCGAGCTGCCCCGGTGGGTAACTCGCGGAACTATGCGGGCGACACCGGCTGCCGCACCACGGTCTTGAGCTTCTCCGGCGCGACGCGGCGCGGGTCGCCCAGGTAGACCTCGTGGTGCCGGCCGCGCTCGCGGAGGCCCGCCTGCGGGAGCACCTCGCCGTGCAGCCGGGCCAGCGCCGGCGCCTCGTCGTCGTAGGAGCCCACGTGCAGCAGTTGCGCGCAGAGTCCCTCGTCGAGCCGCTCTATGCGCACGCGGTCGAGGGCGGGCAGCGTCTTCTTCTTGCCGCGGGCCGCCGTGATGGCCTCCTCGATCGCCCCGTCGCTCACCCAGTCCGGTTGGCTGATCAGCATGGTCCAGCTCCACGCGGCCTTGTCGCGGGCACTGAACACGGATGCGTCGTCGGCGTACCAGAGCCCCTCCAGCGGGCCCACCACCAGGTCGCGGCCGCCACCGCGCTTGCTGGTGAACTTCACCGTGTACGACACCGCGTAGAGCGCCTCGACGGCCTCAACGTAGGCCGGCGCCGTGTTCGGATTCCCCGACCCGTCCACGGCGAGGAAGCGTTGCGGCGGCACCACCAGCGTCTCCCAGTCCCGGTTCTTCGGGGCGTACACCGCGCGCAGTTCTCGCTTCACGTCGTACGGCGCGGTCGCGACCTCGGTCACCAAAATCAGGCTTCCATCACTGCGATGACGTTGCCGGCCGGGTCGGCGAACCAGCCGCCGGTTGGCATCCCGCCGCCACGTACGATTCCCCGCTCGTCCTGCTCGAAACCGTCGTAGCGCAGCATTTCCACACCACGTTCCACCAGAGCATCCACCGACAGCTCGATGTCGGCCACTGCGAGGTTGAGGATGGTGAACACCGCGGGTTCGTGGTCCTCTTTGGGGTAGACGATCACCATCGCGCCGCCCGGCAGGGTGATTTCCAGCAGGCCCATCGGGTTGTCCACGACGTCGAGTCCGAGCACATCCCGGTAGAAGCCGCGGGCTGCCTCCAGGTCCGGCACGGCGAACCCGCTGAAGCCACGCAGGTAGGTCAGTTCTGATGCTGTCATGATCGGCTCCCTCTGGTTGATTTTCCGAACCCGGTCAGCGGGAGCTGATCGAGGCGAACTTACGGATGCACAATGGCACGAACACCACGAGCAGCACAACAACCCCGATGAGCACGGTCAGCACCGGATTCTGCAGCGTCCAGACATCCGGCACCGGAGCGCTGCCCTCGTTGCCGAACAGCTCGCGGGCGGCCTGCACGAGCGCTGACACCGGGTTGAGTTCCGCGAAGACCCGCAACGGGTCGGGCAGGGTCTCGATCGGCACGAACGCGTTGGAGATGAAGGTGATCGGGAACAGGATGATGAACGAGGCGTTGTTGATCACCTCGGGTGAGCGCACGCTCATGCCCAGCAGCGCCATCACCCAGCTGAACGCATAGCTGAACAGCAGCAATAGCCCGAGCCCGGCGAAGAACTCCCCCATCGACGAGTTCACCCGCCAGCCGACCAGGAAGCCGGTGGCCATCATGATGATCATCGAGATGGTGTTGAGCACCAGGTCACCGTTGGTGCGGCCGACCAGCACCGCCGACGAGCTCATCGGCAGGCTGCGGAACCTGTCGATGATGCCGTCCTTGAGGTCCTGGGCCATGGCCGACCCGGAGAAGGTGGAGCCGAACACCACCGTCTGGGCGAAAATGCCGGCCATCAGGAACTGCACGTAGTCGGTGCCCTGCACCGCGATGGCGCCGGCGTACACCTGGCTGAACAGCAGCACGAACATGATCGGCTGGATGACGGCGAACACCAGCATGTCCGGGGTGCGCTTGATCTTGATGAGGTTGCGCTTGGTGGTCGTCCAGCCGTCCGAGTACCACAGCGACAGCGGGTTCCAGGTGGGCGGCGCCGGGGCGGGCCGGGTGGCGGTGGCGGTCATTTCACCTTCTCCATCTTGTCGTCTTCGTTTTCGCCCGCCGCCATGTCGGCCTTGTGCCCGGTGAGTTTGAGGAACACGTCATCGAGGGTGGGCCGGCGCATGCCGGCGTCGTGCAGTTCGATGCCGGCGGTACGCAGGTCGGCGAGCACATGTTGCAGCGCCGGCGGGCCGTCGGTCACGGCCACGTCGAGGCCGCGTCCGTCGCTGGAAACCTGCGGTTCACCCGCTCCGTACCGGGCGAGCACCTCGCGGGCGGCGGGGGCGTCGGCCGCGTCGACCAGGGCGATCACCACCCGGTGGCCGCCGATCTGCGCCTTGAGCTCGTCGGAGGTGCCCTCGGCGATGACCTTGCCATAGTCGATGACCGCGATGCTGTCGGCCAGCTGGTCGGCCTCCTCGAGGTACTGGGTGGTGAGCAGCACCGTGGTGCCGTTGTCGACGAGCTTGTTGATCACGCCCCACAGCGCGATCCGGCTGCGCGGGTCGAGCCCGGTGGTCGGTTCGTCGAGGAAGAGGATCTTGGGGTTGAACACCAGGGCGCCGGCCAGGTCGATGCGTCGCCGCATGCCGCCGGAGAAGCCCTTCACCGGCCGGTTACCGGCCGCGGTGAGCTCGAACAGGTCGATCAGCTCCTGCGCCCGTCGCCGGGAGGCCGCGCCGCCGAGGTGGTAGAGCCGGCCCACCATTTCGAGGTTCTCGAAGCCGGTGAGGTTCTCGTCGACGGCCGCGTACTGGCCGGAGACCCCGATGATGCTGCGCACCGCCTTCGGGTCCTCGAGCACGTTGATGCCGTCCACGACAGCGGTGCCGGTGTCGGGCCGGATGAGGGTGGTCAGGATTTTGACCACCGTGGTCTTGCCGGCGCCGTTGGGCCCGAGGATTGCCTTGACGGTGCCGCGCGGCACGGTCAGGTCGAGTCCGGCGAGCGCGTGCACCGGTCCGGACTTGGATTTGTAGGTCTTGGTAAGCCCGAAGGCTTCGATGATTGTCATGCCATACCCCTGCCGTCGGATGGCTACACTGATATGTGTACGTTGTGCACATGTGAGCTTTTATCGTAACGAAACGGATGCGCGTTGACAACGGGTCTCGGCAATTCTCCGGCGCGAACTTCGTACCGGCATGGCGACCTGCGCCGCGCCCTCATCGAGGCCGGCGTCGACCTGGCCGGCGAGGGCGGGCCGTCCGCTGTGGTGCTGCGTGAGGCCACCCGGCGGGTCGGGGTCACCCCCAGCGCGGCGTACCGGCATTTCGCTGACCGGCAAGCGCTGTTGGATGCCGTGTGCTCGAGCTGCCAGGCGCTGGTGGCGGGGGCCATCGAGGCCGATCAGGCGCGCATCCCCGCGACGGACGCGACAGAGTCGGCCCGGCTGCGCTTTCGCGCCGTGGGCACCGGGTATCTGCGTTTCGCCCTCGAGGAGCCCGGCCGGTTCCAGACCGCGTTCTCGGCGTCGTCGGACCTGGAGAGCGCCACCAGCTCCGCGCGCGCCGGCGAGCGCGGCCTCACCCCGTTCCAGCTGCTCACCGTCGCGCTCGATGATCTGGTGACCGAGGGTCTGCTGCCGGCCGAGCGCCGGCCGGCGGCGGAGTTCCTGGCCTGGTCTGCCGTGCACGGGCTGGCGGAACTGTTCATCGACGGGCCGCTGCGGGCCCTGCCGGACCCTGTGAAGCAGACCCTGATCACCCGGGTGATCGACATGGTGGAGCAGGGGCTGTAGCCGCCTCAGCCGGCCGCTGCCTCTGAGCCCACCTCCACGCTCCCGTCGGGGCGCCAGGTGAGGTAGGTATTCAGCGGGCCCGTCAGCGAGCCGTCGACCGGCGACGAGAAGATCCCCTCCGCCCGCCAGTACAGCCGCAACCCCGTCGCCGGGAACTCCTGCTCCAGGGTGCACGTCGACAGATAGTCCAGGGTCTGGGGCACCACAATCAGGCAGACCATGTTCGAGGTCGTGCGGGCGACGTAGTAGACCAGCTGCGGCACGGATCCCGCCTCGACCGAGCCCATCGAACCCAGTTGCCGCAGGGTCGGCGGGTCAAACACCTCAGGGAGCGGGATCGCGGGCAGGTCCTCCGGCGTCTGCTCCCGCTGGAAGGCCGACAGCGCGAGGGGTGGTGAGGTGCTGGCAGCGGTGGGCGAGGGCGTCGGCGCGGGCGCGCCGCCCGGCATGGTGCCGGCGGAGAACTGTCCGCCGACGATCACGCCCACCAGCACCGCGGCGATGAGGCCGCCGATGAGCAACAACCGCCGTCGCGCCGCGGCGGGACGAGGCGCATCCGCCGCTGGCCAGTCATCCGCTTCGCCGACCGCGTCGGGTTCGGCGGTGTCTCCGGGGCCACCCCGGTTGTCGGCTCCGGCGAGCGCCGCGCCGACACCTGTCTGCGCAGCGATCACGGCCGCATCGATGGCGCCGGTCTCCCGAATGATCTCGGCCTCGAGCCTGCGCAGGTCCTCGTGCACCCGATGATCGCCCGCGGCGTCGGCGTCCGCCGCGAACACCCGGTGCTGCAGAGCACGCACTCGGGCCAGCGGCGCGAGCAAGCCGCCCGGCGACGTGTCGAGCGGATGCGACGCCCACCACAACGCGTCGAGAACGTCCCAGCTCCCGGCGTGGTGAGAGCGCACCGCCTCGAGGAATTCGGGGTCGTTCAGCGCCAGGTCGTACAGGTCGTCGTGGTGCTGTGCCACTGGGTCCCCCTCATCGCTGGGCACAGCCTGACACACGGGCCGGCGGTGCGCTCACCCCGCTGCGGGGCTACGGGCCGGTGGGCGAGCGGAGCGTCATTTCCGAGGTGACCTCACCCGTGCGGCCCCAGATCACGGTGACATCACCGATCATGTCGCCCATCTCGTCCTCCACGTAGAAGTCCGGCGGCAACTGCGCGAGGTAGTCAGCGCTCTCCCAGGACAGGCGCAACCCGATCGACGGATATTCGGACTCGAGGGCGCAGGTCGACAGGTAGCCGCTGCCCTCCGGAATCGCAACGAGGCAGATCAGGCTGCCGCTCGCCCGCACCGCGTAGAACGGTGACCGCCCCACCAGGTTCGGGTCCTCCGCCCACCCCGCCGAGCCCAGATATCTGAAGGAGTCCGGCTCGAAGGTGGCGGACATCGCCTGCGCGGGGATGTCCTCCGGACGCTGCTCCTGCGCGAACAGCGCCGCCGGGTTGCCGGGTGTCTCGGCGGTGGCGCTCGCGGACGGCGCCGGCGACGAGGCCGCCTCGGTGAGCCGGCTGCCCAACACCGCGCCGATCACGGCTGCCGCGACCAGGGCCGCGGCCACGATCGCGGAAGGCAGCAACCGTCGGCGCGCGGTGCGCCCGGTCGGGACCTCGGCGGGCGTCGCCGGTGCGGGTGAGTCGCCGGTGCCCTCGGTCGGGTCGGCGGATGGGTCGAGGTGCGGCGGGCCGTCGGCTGGCGGGGCGGGCTGCCCCGGGTCGGCCGTGCGGCGCCTGAGGTCAGCGTGGGCGGCGGTGATCGCGTCCGTCGCGGCCGAGCGTTCGGCCACGATCTCGGCCTCGAGCTCCCGCACGACCTGGGCCACAGCGTGGTCGCCGGCAGCGTCGCCATCCGCCGCGAAGACCCGGCGTTGCAGCTCCCGCAGCCGGTGGATGGGCGACGGGCTCCCGCTCGGGGCGGGGTCTTCAGGGTGCCACTCCCACCAGAGCGCATCGAGCAGGCTCCACCGACCGGTATGGGCCGCGGTCGCCGCCGCCAGGAAGCGCTGATCAGCCAGCGCCTGGTCATACGGGTCGTCGTAGACGTTCTCAACCAATGAAACCCCCATCATTGTTGCACCCAGCCTGTCACACCCCGCGGCCGGCTTCAGGGGACCAGCGCCCGGCCCGTGCCCCGCGTCTCGATCGTCGAGTCCCGCATCCAAGTCACCGTGATGTCCATCACCATCGCCGTCCGGCCGTTCTCTTCCACCGGAAGAACGTCGTTGCTCTGCCAGGACGGGCGGAGGCCGCCCCGGGGAAAGTCCGCCTCGAGGGTACAGGTGGTGAGATAGCCGGCGCCCTCGGGCATCGCCACGAGGCAGATCGTGTTCGACGCACCGCGCGCGGCGTAGTAGGGCGAATCCGTCACGCCGTTGGCATCGACGTCCCGCCACCCCGCCGAGCCGAGATATCTGAACGAGGCGGGGTCGTAGGCCCCCGGCAGCGGCACCCGCGGGATGTCCTGGCCGGTCTGGACCCGGGCGAAGACCTGGGCCGCCAGCACCGGCACGGTCGGGGTGCGGGTGCTGGTTGCGGTGGGGGTGGGTTCCGGGGCGCCGGACCGACTGGCGCTGGTCACCTGGCTGCCCACGAGGGCTCCGAGCAGCAACGCTCCGACCAGGCCGGCCAGCAGCAGCAGGCGGCGGCGCGGAGGCACCCACCGGGGCGTGCTGCCGACGATGCTGCTGCTGCTGCTGCCGACGACGACGTGAGGGGCGAACGGCGTCCAGGTGGCCGGCTGCTCGGTGCCGGACGACTCGGTGCCCGGCTGCTCGATGGCCGGCGACTCTGAGTCCGGCGGCTCGCGACCCGCGTGCGCTGCAGCGAGCGCCGCGCCGATGTTCGCCTGTTCTTCCCCGATCTCCTCTTCCAGCTCACGCACGGCATCGGCCACGGCGCCGTCGCCGGCCGCGTCGCCATCCGCCGCGAACAACCGGCGTTGCAGGCTGCTCAACCGGGCGACGGGTGAGGGACTGCCGCTCGGGGCCGCCTCGGCGGGATGCGTGCACCACCAGAGCGCGTCGAGCACCGGCCAGTGGCCCCGGTGGGCCGCGGTCACGGCGCGCAGAAAGTCCGGATCGGTCAGGGCGCGCTCGTACGGGTCATCGTCACGCCGCGCCTGTGCCACGAGACTCCCGTCATTGATGCGCACATCCTGCCACCATCCGACCGATCCGGCCCCGGGCATCCGCCGGCCTTGCCCGGTCGGCGCGAGAAGGACACCGTGCGGTTTCCGCTGAAACGCCCGGTGCCCTACGCGCTGGTCGAGCGGCTCACCCGCGCCCTCATCGCCGCGCGGGCGACGTAGAACCGTCGGCGCGGCCCCGCCGCCATTGGCCGGGTCACCGGCCGGTGGCAGGATGCCCGCATGATGGCGACCGGCATCCGTACCAACCCGTGGGGCGGGCAGCGCCAGACACGCTGGCAACAGGCGGTGGACTGGCCGCTCACGATCGCAGCCATCCTCTTCCTGGTCGCCTATTCGATCACGGTGATCGGCGATGTGGATGTCGCCACCGCCGACCTCCTGCGGCTGCTGATCCTGGTCAGCTGGGCGCTGTTCCCGGTGAGCTACCTCGTGGAGATCGCCCTCGCCGACCACCCCTGGCAGTGGGTGCTGCACCATCCGGTGAACCTGCTCTTCGTGTTGCTGCCGCTGCTGCGGCCACTGCGGCTGCTGCGGGTCGTCGCGCACAGCAACGTCTTCCAGCAGTCTGCGGGCACGGCCTTCCGCGCCAGGGTGCTGGTCTACCTCGCCGGCGCCGCGACCCTGGTCACCTACATCGCCGCCCTCGCCGTACTCGAGGCCGAACGAGCGACCCCGGACGCCAACATCACCTCGTTCGGTGACTCCTTCTGGTGGGCCGCCGTGACCATCACCACCGTCGGCTACGGCGATTTCACTCCGGTCACCCTACGCGGGCGCACCATCGCCACCGCGCTGATGCTCGGCGGCGTGGCCGTGCTGGGTGTCCTCACGGCCACCCTCTCGTCCTGGATCGTGCAGCGGGTGTCCGAGCTCGAGGACCGCCACAAGTAGCCGAAACCCGGCCGCGGACTCGAATAGGGCCAGCGAGGCGGGAATGATACACTCTCCGAATACCCTTAACGAACCGCTGTGCCATTTTCAGTCGCGTGTTGTATCCAGTGAGTTGCCCTGGGTGCGTCGAATCGGCTGTGGCAGCACCGCGGCGGAGCACGGCCGGCGCCCCGCGCCGCCGTCCGGGTGATACGTCAACCACGCTCAACGAATTATGAGGCTGCATCAGATGATTTTCGAAGTCGGCGAGACCGTCGTCTATCCCCACCACGGCGCGGCAACCATCACCGCGGTCGAGACCCGCACGATCAAGGGTGTCGAGAAGCGTTACATCACGCTCACCGTCCACCAGAGCGACCTGGCCATCAACCTGCCCATCGACAACGCCGAGCTCGTAGGCGTGCGCGACGTCATCGACGCCGCCGGTGTCGAGGCCGTCTTCGACGTGCTCCGCAGCGATGTCGAAGAAGAGCCCAGCAACTGGTCGCGTCGCTACAAGGCCAACACCGAGAAGATGGGCAGCGGCAGCGTCTATCGCGTCAGCGAGGTCGTTCGCGACCTGTGGCGCCGCGACCGCATCTCCGGCGTCTCCGCCGGCGAGAAGCGGATGCTCATCAAGGCCCGCCAGGTTCTCGTCTCCGAGCTCGCGCTCGCGCAGAAGTCCACCGAAGAAGAGGCCTTCGTCACCCTTGACGACGTGCTGAACGCCAGCGTCGCCGAAGTCGCCTAGTTCACCACCTCTGTAGTTCATCACCTTGACGCGTCGCCGGATGCGCAGCCTGTCTGCTGCCGCCCGGCGGCGCGTTTGTGTTGTCGGGGTGCTGGTGGGCCTGGCGCTGTCCGGCTGCGCGTCCGGCCCGTCGCCCGCATCCGGCCCGGTGCCGCCGCCGGTGGGCGGTGGCCTCGACTATCAGCTCGGCGGCGCCTACGACCCACCAGCCGGAGTGGACATCGTCGTGCGTGACAGCACCGATGAGCCCGCGGCCGGCCTTTACTCGGTGTGTTACCTGAACGGTTTCCAGACCCAGCCGGCAGACTCCCAGCGGATACTCGAGGATTCGCCCGAGCTGATCCTTACAGCCGGCGGCGGGCCGGTGCGCGACGAGAATTGGCCGGACGAGCTTCTATTCGACACCGGCAGCGCCGGGAAGCGCACCGCACTCGCCGCGCTGCTGCTCCCCCTACTGACGAACTGTGCGACGTCCGGCTTCGACGCCGTGGAGATCGACAACCTCGACTCGTACACCCGGTCGGCCGGTCTGCTCACCGCCGAGGACAATGTCGCGTTCGCACGCATCCTGGTCGCCGCCGCGCACGACGAGGGCCTGGCGATCGGCCAGAAGAACGCCGCCGACCTGGCGGAGCCCCTCGCCGAGCTGTTCGACTTCGCCGTCGCCGAGGAATGCGACCGTTGGCAGGAGTGCGGGCTCTACCGGGCGGCCTACGGCGATCGGGTGCTGGCCATCGAATACACCGACGACCTGCGCGTTGACTTCGCCACGGTCTGCGCGGTCCCTGACCGGCCGCGGTCGATGATCCTGCGCGACCGCGATCTCGTCGTGACCGGCGCACCGGGGTACGTATACCAACGCTGCTGAGGCTGCTCCGCCGACCGGGTTCGGTGGGGCGACCAAACCATCCGGCCGACGGCGGCGAATCAGTGTCGTGAGGCAACGGGCCTTGCGGTTCACACTTCAGGAGCTCCCCCATGCGATTCATTCCCACCAAGGTCCACGCGGTCCTCGACTACGTCGTTGCGATCGCCCTGATCCTCGCCCCCACCATCTTCATGTTCGAAGAGGTCGGCGGCGCCGCGGTCATCGTCCCCCGCGTCCTCGGCGTCGGCCTGATCCTCTACAGCCTGTTCACCCGCTACGAGCTGGGCCTGATCAAGGTCATCGGCATGCCGATCCACCTCGTCTTCGACGTGCTGGCATCGATCGTCCTGATCGCGTCGCCGTTCCTGTTCGGCTTCGCTGACGAGGCGCCGAACGCCTGGCTGCCGCACATCGTCGTCGGCATCGCCGTGATCCTCGTCGTGCTGTGCTCGAAGAGCCAGACCGGCGTCAGCGTCTCCGGCACCAAGGCGCACGCCAACAGCGTCGCCTGACCCGCACTGCCCTCGACTGCGGCAGGCGCCCCCGGCACTGGGAGCGCCTGCCGCTTTTTCGCGCCCGGACACGCCGAGTTGCCGCAAGATGCCCCATCCGACCGTGCTTAGCGGGATCTTGCGGCATGTGGATGAATAACCCGCGCTCGACTTGCCGGAAAGTGCCCCCTCGGGCGCGCGCATGGGGCGTTTTGCGGCAAGTCGACGGCGCGCCACTGTCCCTACCGCGGCGGGCTGGTCCGGCGGACTAGCGCGCCGGACGCAGCATCCGCCACAGCAGCGCTCGCTCGGTTACGCCCCAGAGCGCGCTCACCGTGAGGTAGATCGCCGCGGCCAGCGGCACGAAGGCAGCGAAGACCACGCTGATCAGCGGCAGCCAGCTGAGCACACCGGTCATGGTCGCCTGGGCGGCGGGCGAGAGCGCACCCGGGGCGGCCGGCGACGCCGCGCCAGGGGCGGGCGCGGCGGCGGATACGGCTCCCTGGGCCAGCATCAGCCGTCGGCTGAGCAGCTGGGCCACCAGCAGCACGCCGAGCAGCACGCCGCCGACCAGAAGCACCGTGGGGGTGGGTCCGGCACCCCAACCGGTGAGGATGCTTGTGCCCAGCGGACTGCCGAACAGGCCACCGGCGAGAAGGGCGTTGTCGTGCCCGTTGATGGTGCCCAACACAAACAGGCCGTAGACGATCGAGAGGATCGGCGCCTGCACCAGCAGGGGCAGGCACCCGGCCAGCGGCGAGGCGTTCTCGGCGGCGTAGAGGGCGGCCGTCTCGCGTTGCAGCCGCTCCGGGTTGGTGCCGTGCAGCCGCCGCAGCTCGGTCAGCCGCGGGGCGAGGCGTTGGCGCACCTGCTGCGCGCGCGCTTGGGACACCCCCACCGGGATGAGCAGCAGGCGCAGGGCGAGGGTGAGCACGATGACGGCGAGGGCCGCCGCGTTCGCGGTGGCGAACGGTGTGAGGAACAGGGTGAGGTTGTGCAGAACGGCGTAGGCCGCGTCGAGCACGGCCGCGATGGGGCCGAAGGCATAGATGTCCATGGAAACTCCCGGTCGGAATACGGAAAACGAGGAACCGTATGGTCGCGACAGGGCGGCGGGGCACCCGGCGGGTGCGGCGCGAGAGAGCTCCCTAGGCGACCGGGAGGGCGCGGCCCGGGGCGCGCGGCTGAGGCTTGCCTGGCGCATCCGGAACGCTTTGGCCGACCTGGGAGGCCAGCTCGGGGTAGGGCCGGGCGACGGGGGTGGGGGCGCCGGTGAGCACCATGACCAGCATCGCGAGCACCTGCTGGGCCGCGCCGGTGACGGCCACGGCCGAGGCGGCCAGGGTGAACAGCGCCGCGAGGGCGAGCAGCTCGCCGAAGCCGCGGCCGCCGAGGGAGAGCGCACCGAGGCCGAACCCGGAGCCCAGGCTCAGGCCGAGTAGCACCGACAAGCGGGCGGTCGGCGACGCCGGCGGCATCAACGTGCGTGCGCGCATCCGGGGCCCCTTTCTTGCGGTCGACCCGGCCAGCCTAGCCGGATGCAGCGCGCCTGCGCTCAGCGCGGCCGGACTCAGAGCGCCCGCATCGAATTGTTGCGCTTCTCGTGGGTGAGCTCGGCCAGGCCCAGGTGCTCGAGCAGCGGGGGCAGGTACATGCCGAAGCGACCGCGGTAGCCCTTGCGCAGGCCGTACCAGCCGCCGACCGGATTGTCCGGGGACCGGCCCCACGCTTCGACGCTGCCCTCCGGGGCGGTCTTCTGTTCGTCGCTGGCGCCGAGCGGCACCCAGTCGCCCTGCTCGACCAGCCAGGCGTGCAGGTCGTCGATGGCCCTGGCCTGATACTTCAGGGTCGTGGCGCCCACCTGGCAGACGAGGTCGTCGCCCTCGCGGTACATCGAGTACGTCGAGGTACCGGGGGCGGTCGTGAGCTGCCAGGGCTCGGCAGGCGTTCCGTCGGTCATCAGGGTCTCCATTCGTCAGCGAATGCGGGGAACCCACCGGCTCCCTTCGGCCCCAGCCTAGGCCGGGCGCCGCGAAACGCCACGGCGCCGTCACGCCACCGAGTACGCTGAGCGCACGTGAATCAGGGAGGACCCGCGCATGGCGAAGAAGGATGCATCCGCCACACCCCGCATGGACAAGAAGCTCTACGAGGGCGAGCTGCGTCGGCTGCAGTCCGACCTCGTGACCATGCAGGAGTGGGTCCGCGAGTCCGGCGCCCGGATCGTGGTGATCTTCGAGGGTCGTGATGCCGCCGGCAAGGGGTCGGCCATCAAGCGGGTCACCGAGTACCTCAATCCGCGCATTGCGCGCATCGTGGCGCTGCCGGTGCCCACCGACCGCCAGCGCGGCCAGTGGTATTTCCAGCGCTACATCGAGCATCTGCCCACCGCGGGCGAGATCGTACTGATGGACCGGTCCTGGTACAACCGTGCGGGCGTCGAGAAGGTGATGGGCTACTGCACGCCAGACGAATACCGCCGGTTCCTGCACCAGGCTCCCCTGTTCGAACGGATGCTCGTCGAAGACGGCATCATCCTGCTCAAGTACTGGTTCTCGGTGTCCGATCGGGAGCAGGAACTGCGCTTCCGGTCACGGCTGAACGATCCGATGCGGCGCTGGAAGCTCTCGGACACCGATGTGCTCTCGATCACCAAGTGGGTGGACTATTCGAAGGCCAAGGACGAGATGTTCGTGCACACCGACATCGCCGAGGCACCCTGGTGGGTGGTCGAAAGCGAAGACAAGCGCGCCGCCCGCCTGAACATGATCAGCCATTTCCTGTCGATGGTGCCCTACGAGCAGATGGAGCCGCCGCCCGTGCACATCCCGCACCGGCCGCCGTCGTCGGACTACGAGCGGCCACCGCGCGAGCTCACGCGCCCGGTGCCCGATCACGCGGCGCGCATCACCGAGCTGGCCGCGGAGGCCAAGGCCAAGAAAAAGAAGAAGAGCTGACCCGGGGTCAGCCGATGGTGCGGGGTCGGGCGGGTCCGCGCAAGCGCGCCTTGGCCCCGTGCTCGATCAGCACCGGGACGTAGTCGCGGATCGGCTTGCCGTCGAGCAGGTGGCGTTCCTCGGTGACGACGCCTTCGATGACCGACCGCGGCCGATCGGGAAACTTCTCGGCGAGCCTGTCGATGACTTGGGAGACGGCCTGGTCTTCGTGCTGCTGACGTTCTTGAGTGTCCACGGGATCAGTTTGCGCCGACGCCCGCACCCGGGTCAACTTCGGAGATACTGAACGCCCCACCCTGCACGGACGTGCGCGCCCGCGTCGCGACGATGGTCAGGCCGCGCGGGCCCCGTCGAGCAGGGCCTCGGCGGCGGCGCGGGCCGATCTGGCGGCATCCGGGGTGCCACAGATGGCCGCGGTGGTCTGAGCGCCCTCGGCCAGCAACACCAGCATGGGTGCCAGCTCGGCCGGGGCGCCGGCCGCCGCGACCAGCTTCCCGACGTAGCCCTGGAAACCGACCTTCTGGGCCCGGGCGGCCTCGGCCACGGCCGGCACCGTCGCACCGAGTTCACCGAAGGCGTTCACGAATCCGCAGCCCCGGTAGTCGTCGCTGACGAAGCACTCGAGCAGATAGTCGTAAATCGACAGCACCCGCTCGCGCGGGGTCGTCGCGGTCGCGGCAGCGCGTTCCAGGCCGGCGGACCACTGCTCGTGCCTGCTGTGCAGCACGGCGAGCACGATCGCCTCCTTCGACGGGAAGAGGGCATAGAGCTTCTTCAGCGACAGCCCGGTCTCGGCGCGCAGTTCGTCCATCGACACGGCCTGGATGCCCCGGCTGTAATACAACCGGTCGGCGGCGGCGGTCGCGACTTCACGCGGGCTACTTACAGTGTTCACACAAACCTCACTTGCATTGAGAACGTTCGTTCTCTAGGCTAGCAAACAGATCGGAGAACGCACGTTCTCTGACAGACGAAGGAGACCATGACATGTCGTTCATCACGGTTGGCACAGAGAACAGCACCAACATCGACCTCTACTACGAAGATCACGGAACCGGCCAGCCGGTGGTGCTGATCCACGGCTTCCCGCTCGACGGGCACTCCTGGGAGAAGCAGTCTGCGGCCCTCCTCGACGCGGGCTACCGCGTGATCACCTACGACCGCCGCGGCTTCGGCCAGTCCAGCCAGCCCACGGTCGGGTTCGACTACGACACCTTCGCCGCCGACCTCAACGTCGTGCTCGAGACCCTCGACCTGCGGGACGTCGTCCTGGTCGGCTTCTCGATGGGCACCGGCGAGGTCGGTCGGTACCTGGGCAGCTACGGGTCCGACCGGGTGGCGAAGGCCGTCTTCCTCGCCTCCCTCGAGCCGTTCCTGCTCAAGACCGACGAGAACCCGGGCGGCGCCGCGCCGCTGGAGTTCTTCGAGGGCATCGTCGATGCCGTCAAGGCCGACCGCTACGCGTACTTCACCGAGTTCTACACGAACTTCTACAACACGGCCGAGAACCTCGGCAGCCGACTGAGCGTCGAGGCCCTGCAGAACAGCTGGAATGTGGCCGCCGGCTCCGGATCGTTCGCGGCGGCCGCGGCCCCGCTGACCTGGATCACCGACTTCCGTGCCGACGTGGCGAAGATCACGGTGCCCTCTCTGATCGTGCACGGCACGAGTGACAACATCCTGCCGATCGACTCCACCGGCCGGCTCTTCGCGAAGGCCCTGCCTGCGGCCGAGTACGTCGAGATCGACGGCGCCCCGCACGGGATGCTGTGGACCCACGCGGCCGAGGTCAACGAGGTTCTGCTGGCTTTCCTGGCCAAGTAGGCGGCACCCCTCGACCACCGCAACTGTTGCCCGTGCGGACGACTGTGCCCGGCGTACCGGGCGCACCTGTCCGCATGGGCAACGGTTGGGCCTAGGGGCATGCCTCAGGGGCGCTGGGCGGGCGGAGCCTCAGCCAGGAGGGTGCGGGCGGCGAGGCCGATGATGGCGCTGTAGGTGGGGTAGGCGAACCGCACGTGGGCGAGGGTCGCCACATCCACGCCGGCGGCGATGGCCGTGGTCACCGACTGCACCACCTCGATGGCGTTCTCGCCCACGGCGTGTGCACCGAGGATCAGCTCCCGGCGCCGGTCGGAGATCAGCATCAGGAACCCGCGTTCCCTGTCGTCGATCACCGCTCGGTCCAGGCTCGCATACGGCACCGTGGCCACCACGCAGAGCGGGTCACGGGCACGTGCCTGCTCCTCGGTGAGCCCCACCCCGGCATAGTCGGGATCGGTGAACCCGCCCGCGGGCAGCAGGTGGTGCGGGGTGCGACGGTTGGTGCCCAGCACCGCGTTCTCGGCCGCGGCCTCACCCTCGAACTGGGCGGCCTGCACGAGCATGTCGCGGCCGTTCGCGTCGCCGACGGCGAAGATGTGCGACACCTCGCTGCGGAAGTACTGGTCGACGGGAATCGCGGACCGCTCCGTGGCCACGCCCGCGTTAGCGAGGCCCAGGTCGTCGACATCCGCCGGCCAGCCGGTCGCCATGATCACGGCATCGAACTGCCCTGACACCGGTTCACCGGCCGCACGCCAGGTCAGGAGGATCGAGCCATCCGGCTGCTTCACCAGCGACTCGACGGTCTCGATGCCGGTCTCCACCCGAGTGCCCTGCTCGCGGAACGCCGTGGTCACCCCGGCGGAGACGGCGGCGTCCGAGGCCATCAGGATCCGCGGTGCCACATCGAGCAGCGTCACCCTCGAGCCGAACGAACTGAAAATGGTCACCAGCTGGGCGCCGGTGTTGCCGCCGCCGATCACCGCGAGGCGTTCGGGCAGGGCGGGCAGGGTGAGTACGTGTTCGGGCACCGTCGCCAGGTCGGCGCCGGGGATCGGCAGCCGGCGTGAGTGACCGCCCACGCAGATCAGGATGTTATCGGCGCTGATGCGGCGGCCGCTGTCGAGCTCCACGGTGTGCGGGTCGACGAACCGGGCCCGTCCCTCGAGGACGAGGTCGATGCCGGCGGCGCTGAACCGCTCGGCCTCGCGTTTGATCGACCGTACTCTGTCGACGGATTCGGTGACTCTGGCGGCCGTGGTGCGCCAGTCGAATCGCTGGATGACGGCCTCGATGCCGTAGGTCTCGGCGGTGCGCACCTCGCGCATCAGCCTGGCCGCCTTCGCGAGCGCCCGGGTGGGCACGCAGCCGGTGTTCACACAGGTGCCCCCGGTGCGATCGGCCTCGACGACCACGACCCCGGCCCCCAGCTCGGCCGCGCGGAGGGCAGCGGCCGTGCCGGCGGGGCCGGCGCCGATCACCAGCACGTCGTAGTGCGAGCGGGGTGCGGTGGCCGCGGCGGAGCCGGCCGGGGAGGAGACAGTGGGATCAGCGGGCATGGGAACCTCCTGGCAACAGAACGGAGCACCGACTCTGCCAGCGGGTCCTGAGAAAAGCCCCTGACCGGCAGCTAGGCGGGGCCTGGCACACCCTTGGTCGGCTTGCCCTGGCTGGACTTGGCCGCCCGGCCGGCCTTGCGCAGGGCGCGCTGGCGGGCATCCTCGACCTTCATCAGGGTGCGGGTTTCATCGAGGTCGCCGATCAGGGGGCGCCACCAGGCGGCCGCGGGGTCGGCATCCACCAGGATCGTTCGGATCAGCAAGGTGAGCGGAATCGCCAGGATCGCGCCGATGGCACCGAGCACGATCGCCCAGAACAGCACCGAGGCGAAGGTGAGGGATTGGCTGAGGGCGACGGCGTTGCCGACCACCCGGGGCTGCACGATCGACTGCACCACCCCGTTGACGATCGCGTAGATCACGATCACGGGCAGCGCGAGCTCCCAGCCGCCGGTGAGGAACGCGAACACCGTGGGCGGGATGATGGCGATGAAGTAGCCCACATTGGGGATGAAGCTGCACAGGAATGACAGCAGCCCCCAGAGGAACGCGCCCGGCACCCCGAGCAGCACGAGCGCCACGGCGTTCAAGACACCTTGGACGATGCCGAGGAGGGTGGTGGCCACCATGTAGCGGCGCACGCTGGAGGCGAAGTTCGTCAGGGCCTCCACCAGTGTGGGTCGGGTCGGCCGCAGTTGGGTGAGCAGGGTGGGCAGGTAGCCGGCGTCCGCCGCCATCAGGATCAGCATGGTCAACACGATCACGAGGGCGACCGTGATGTTGGTGATGCTGCCGAAGAGTCCGGAGACGACCGAAGCCAGATTGCTCGGGTCAAGGCTGTCCTCGACGGCCTGCACCTGCGCCGAGCCGAATCCGAGGCTCGCGAGCCAGTCGGTGATGGTGGTGGCGATGTCGCTGATCTGGCTGGAGAACTGGGGCAGCAGGGTGGCGAATTGGCCCAGGGCCAGGCCCAGCGCCGCCACGAAGGCCGCCAGCACGATGAACACCGTCGCGACAACGGATCCCGTGGCCAGACCCCGCGGCACGCCGCGCCGTTCCAGGCTCCGGCGCACCGGGTGGGCGCAGATGGTGAGCACCAGCGCCAGGAGGATCGGCGCCGCGATCCCGGCTAGGGCGGCCAGGCCGAAGACCGCCACCGTGGCACCGCCCAGACCGACGAGGATCGACGTGCTGCGGTGCGACGAGACCGGCGGACCGACGATCACCGGCTCGTCGCTGGCCACGCCTGGGGGGTGCGCCTCGTCCCTCTGGGGTCGGTTCCTGGATCGGCGTCGCCACATGGGGTCCCTTCCGCATCGGTTCGCGTCAGGCACAGTGTCCTCCCCCGCAGCCCGCCGCGGCGTCACCCGTTTCGGGTGAGCCCGCGGAGTTAGGCGGGCGTCAGAGCCCGGGTAGGTGCCGGATGTTGGACCGCGCCATCTGCACCGCCTCACCCACCC
Organism: Cryobacterium sp. TMN-39-2; assembly: GCF_004402745.1. NCBI lineage: Bacteria > Bacillati > Actinomycetota > Actinomycetes > Micrococcales > Microbacteriaceae > Cryobacterium > Cryobacterium sp. TMN-39-2. The sequence goes on along the minus strand of NZ_SOFX01000003.1, from coordinate 5,078 downwards.
CACCGTTGAGCACGGTCTTCGACAGGGCCAGCGCGAAGCCCTTCACCTGCTTGGCGGTCACGTTCGGCGGCAGGGACAGCGCCAGCGGGTCGGTGACGATGTCGACCAGGGCGGGCCCCTCGTGGGCGAAGGCGGCCGTGAGCGCGGACCGCAGCGCCGCGGGGTCCTCCACCCGCACGGCATGGAAGCCGAGCGCGGTGGCCACGGCAGCGTAGTCGACGGCGGGCACGTCGACACCGAAGTCGGGGTACCCGTCGACGAACATCTCCAGTTTCACCAGGCCCAGAGTGGAGTTGTTGAACACCACGACCTTCACCGGCAGCTGCTGCGCGGCGATGGTGATGAGCTCGCCGAGCAACATCGCCAGTCCACCGTCGCCGCTGATGGTGACCACTTGGCGGTCGGGGTAGGCGCTCTGGGCGCCGATCGCCTGCGGCACCGCGTTGGCCATCGACCCGTGCAGGTACGAGCCGATCAGCCGGCGACGCCCGTTGGGGGTGAGGTACCGGGCCTGCCAGACGTTGCCCATGCCGGTGTCGGCGGTGACGATGGCGTCGTCGGCGACGAGCTCATCGAGCATGGCCGCCGCGAACTCCGGGTGGATCGGGCGGCCGTGGTCGACATCCGTGTAGGTGCCGACGACCGAGCTGAGCAGTTTCCCGTGCTTCTTGAGGGTGCGTTCGAGGAAAGCCCGGTCGGTCTTCTTCGTCACCAGCTCGGTGAGGGCCGCGAGCGTGGCCGCCACGTCGCCGTGTACCGGATGGGTGACGCTGACCCGACGGCCCAGGTGGGACGGGTCGGTGTCGACCTGGGCGATGACCACCGTGTCGCCGTCGGGCAGGAACTGCTCATAGGGGAAGTCGGTGCCCAGAAGCAGCACCAGGTCGGCGTCGTGGATGCCGGCGTGCGCGGCCCCGTAGCCGAGCAGCCCGGTCATGCCCACGTCGAACGGGTTGTCGTACTGGATCCATTCCTTGCCCCGCAGGCTGTGCCCGACGGGCGCGGCGACGAGGTCGGCGAAGGCGATCACCGCGTCGTGGGCACCCGCGACACCGGCCCCGGCGAAGATCGCGACGGTCTTGGCCCGGTTGATCGCGTCGGCCAGGGCACGCACGTCATCCGCTGCGGGCACCACGGTCGGTCGCCCCGGCAACACGAAGCGGGGCACGGCGCCCTCGGCATCGAGTTCGGCGACGTCACCGGGCAGGGTGACCACCGATACCCCACCCAGGGCGACCGCGTGCCGCATGGCCGCGTTGACCACCTTGGGCGACTGCTCGGCGGAGGAGACCAGTTCCCGGTAGTGCGAGCACTCGGTGAAGAGCCGGTCCGGGTGGGTTTCCTGGAAGAAGCCGCTTCCGATCTGACCGGTCGGGATGTGGCTGGCGATGGCCAGCACCGGCGCTCCGCTGCGGTGTGCGTCGTAGAGTCCGTTGATCAGGTGCAGGTTTCCCGGACCGCAGCTGCCGGCGCACACGGCGAGGCGCCCGGTGAGCTGGGCCTCGGCGCCGGCCGCGAAGGCCGCGGCCTCCTCATTGCGCACGTGCACCCAGTCGATGCCGCCCTTGGCGGCTCCGCCGGTTCGACGCACGGCGTCGACGACGGGGTTGAGGCTGTCCCCGACGATGCCGTAGATACGGCGCACCCCGGCGTCCACGAGTTGGGCGATGATCTGGTCTGCGACGGTCTGAGCCATCGGTCAAGTAAACCCCGCGCGCCCGGCGCGGCGATATCCCTCGAGGGCACAGTCAGCGAACTCTCAGCGGCGCTGGACTTGGCTCACGGGGTAACGCCAGGGGCGTCAGCGTACCGAGGTCGGTCTAATCGCCCGCGGATACCGCGACCGGCATGACGTCCCAGACCACGGGTGCGGGGTAGAACGGATTTACGGCGGGATCAGGCGCCGAGAATGCCATGCCACCCAGGTTGTGCCAGCCCAACCCGACCACTGTGGAACCTTTGGGTGCCGTGTACAGCACACAGGCGAGGTACTCGTCGGGTCCCCGGTCCTCGTCGAGGTCGAACCGCTCGAGCTCGAACGGGCAGATCGTGTTCGCCGTCAGGGAGCCCATGTATTCGCGCTCCACGATGCCGCCTTCGGTGCCGTCGTCGAGCACCGGACGCAGGAGCGGGGTCGTGTAGGCGGTCACGCTGCCGGTGACCCAGCGGTACTGAATCACGGCGAAGAACGGGGTTTCCCCCGCGAACCCCGCACCGTTGTCGAAAACGTCCCAATAGGAGGGTTCTCCCTCGACGACACCCAACACGGTTGTCTCGATCGCGTCCCCCGGCACGCCCTTGTAGTTGGACTGCGGAAGCAGGGCGATCTCGCCGACCCCGAGGTGCTGTCCGGGCGTGGCCGTTGGCGCCCTGTCGACCGGCATGGCGACGGTGTCGAACGGCATCGCGGGTAACTGGTCGTCGTCGGCATTCCCCGAGCAGCCGGCCAGCAGAACGCCGACGGCGAGTGCGCCGACGAGCGGCAGCGCGGCCCCTCGACCCACCAGTTCACGAAGTCTCATGTGTATCCCCCTGTGGCAAACATCGCAGCGCCTCGGGACAAAAGCAATTCCGGGCAGGGGCATCGTCGTGGGAGGCTTACCGCGTGAACGGAAAACTGGCTGGCGGATTTGACGGCGGTGCCCATCTGGTCGACGGCACGATTCGTCGAATTCCCGGCCCGTGGACACCGGCCGTGAACGCCCTTCTGCAGCATCTGGCATCCACCGGTTTCGTCGGAGCGCCGCGCCCGCTCGGCTCTGACGCGCAGGGCCGCGACGTGCTCAGCTATCTCGACGGTTCGACCGTCGGCAACCTCCGCCCGTGGCCGCGCTGGACCCACAGCGACGGAGCGCTCCTGGATGTGGGCGACTGGCTCAGGCGGTATCACTCCGCCGTCGCCGACTTCGTCCCGCCCGCAGGGTCGCGGTGGCGCGAGGGCCGGACGTGGAAACCCGGCTTGATCATCGGCCACAACGATGCGGCGCCCTACAACGCGGTCTGGAATGCACACGGGCTCGTGGGTTTCGTGGACTGGGACATGGCCGGCCCGACCACGAGCGCCGAAGACCTCGCCTGGGTCGTCTTCTCCTGGGTGCCGCTCCACGAACGTCACCTCGTTGTTGACGAAGGATTCACCGCATTCGGCGAGCGCCGGGCTCGTTTGGAGTCGATTCTCCGGGTCTACGGGTGGGGCGGAACGACAGACGATGTGCTCGAGCTCATCCGTCAACGCGTGCAGACGCAACGGGACATCATCCGCTCAGTGGCCAGCAGCGGCGACGAGACCTATCGAAGGATGCTGGCTCACGGGGTCGATCTCACCCTTCAGTCCGCGTTGGGTGAGCTCGATACGGTCTGATGGCGTCGCTCGTGGGGATCGACACTGCGGGCCCCTGCAGGACTCGGCGTCAGCCGCGGGTGCGGGGTGCCGTGGTGCTGTCGCGCACGATCAGCTCCGGGGCGATCGCGGGAATCGTCTCCGCGGCCTCGCCACCCATCAGCTGCAGCAGACGGTCGACCGCGAGGCGGCCGACCTCGTCGAAGTCGAGCCGGATCGTGGTGAGTCCGGGCTGGAAATACCTGGCCTCGCTCATGTCGTCGAAGCCCACGACGCTCACGTCGCCAGGCACCGACAGGCCACGTTCGGTCAGGGCCTTCATGATGCCCAGGGCCATGGAGTCATTCGCGGCGAGCACCGCCGTGATGGCCGGGTTCTCGGCGATCAACAGTCCGGCGCGGTAGCCGGATTCAACGGTCCAGTCTGCCGTGGAGAACTCGGGGTTCACCGGGCGGTGGGCGACGGCCAGCTCGGCCAGCCAGCCGGCGCGGCGAGCGTCCGACGCCATCCAGCCCCGCGGTCCGGCCACGTGCCACACGGTGTCATGCCCGAGGTCGAGCAGATGCCGGGTGGCCAGTCGCGCCCCGAGCCCGTCGTCCATGGTCACGGCGTGAGAGCTGGCCGGCGCGCCCTGTTCGAAGCGGACGATGGGCACGTCCAGGTCCAACCCGTTGAGTACCGGGGCCGCGGCGGACATCGGTGCCAGCACGACAATCCCGTCCACGGAGTCACCGAGCAGGGTGTCCACGGCCGCCCGGACGTCATTCGAATCGACATCGGAGATGCTCACGAGGCTGGTGGCGTAGCCGTTGCGGCGCGCCTCCTCTGCGACGCCGAAGAGCACCATTGTCGAGCCGTGCACCGGCAGGGAATAGCTGAGCACCCCGAGGTTCATCGAACGATTGGTCGCCAACGCGCGCGCAGCCGAATTCCGGTTGTACCGCAGCTGGGTGATCGCCCGTTCGACCCGTTCCCGCACCTCGGGCCCCACATTGCTGTGGCCGTTCACGACCCGCGACACGGTTTGTTGGGACACTCCGGCGAGCCTGGCCACGTCGATCATGCGCACACTGCGGTTCGCCGGGCGCTGGCTCTCGCCCACCGGGCTCACGGGAGAAGTCGACATCGGTCAAGAATACCCTCATGGAGTGCGGGAGCGCACTATCAGGAGGTATCTCTGGTGCTTCGCCCAGTGACGGATGTCGGTCGAAATTCACTTGTTCATCAGGTAGCGTGCCCCATCGACTGCCCGCTGGAAACCAGAAACCGTCGTGATAGTGCGCTAACATTAAGCGCTGATAGTGCGCTAACATACAACCGCGTGATAGTTGTCTCAAAGCGCAACACAACGAAGGTGGAATGCTAAATGAGTTCCTATGAACCCGAGGTCGAGGTCGCGATCGCGCGTGTGCGGGCGGATATCGCTCGGCTGCACGGTGAGCTGACGGCCAATGGCTTGGTGGTGTGGACCGGCGGTAACGTGTCGGGTCGGGTGCCGGGCGCGGACTTGTTTGTGATCAAGCCGTCCGGGGTGGATTATGCGGATCTGGCGCCGGAGAACATGATTCTTTGTGATCTGGATGGCAGTGTCATTCCGGAGACTCCGGGTGCGGACCGGTCGCCGTCGTCGGACACGGCCGCGCACGCGTATGTGTACCGGAACATGCCCGAGGTCGGCGGGGTGGTGCACACGCATTCCACTTACGCGACGGCGTGGGCTGCGCGTGGTGAGGAGATC